>NZ_JBSNCE010000017.1:0-125849 GCF_053764755.1 Rhodococcus sp. 2H158 | reverse complement strand
CGTGTCGTCGGATCCGGCCCGCCCGGGCTCGATTCGGGGCTGGATCAGGGCGCCGGGAGGGTTCGCGGTTTCCAAGACGGCCTTGCGTTTTCGAACTCGGAAATCGCCTCTACCTGCCGTAACGTGAGCCCGATGTCGTCGAGACCCTCCAGCAGACGCCACCGTGTGTAGTCGTCAATGCTGAACGGCACCACGGTGGTTCCGGCGGTCACGGTGCGATGCTCGAGGTCGACCTCCAGCTCCAGCCCCGGCTGTTGTTCGATGAGCTTCCAGAGCAATTCGACGTCCGGCTGCTCGACCTCAGCGGCCAGCAGTCCGGCCTTTCCGGAGTTGCCCCGGAAGATGTCGGCGAAGCGGGACGAGATCACGACGCGGAAACCGTAATCGGACAGCGCCCACACGGCGTGCTCGCGGGAGGACCCGGTGCCGAAATCCGGCCCGGCCACGAGGACACTGCCCCGGTCGAACGGCGGAGTGTTCAGCACGAAGGCCGGATCCGTGCGCCAGGCGGCAAACAGCCCGTCCTCGAATCCGCTTCGAGTGACCCGCTTCAGATACACCGCGGGGATGATCTGGTCGGTGTCGACATTCGACCGGCGCAGCGGAACGCCGATGCCCTTGTGAGTGGTGAAGGCTTCCATCGAAATTCTCCTTCGGTCCCGTGACCTAGTCCAGATCCGCCGGAGCGGAGAGAGTGCCGCGCACCGCGGTCGCCGCGGCGACCTGAGGCGAGACGAGGTGGGTACGTCCGCCCTTGCCCTGGCGGCCTTCGAAGTTCCGGTTCGAGGTCGATGCACAGCGCTCGCCCGGCGCCAGCTGATCCGGATTCATGCCCAGGCACATCGAGCAGCCGGCCTGGCGCCATTCCGCGCCCGCGGCCGTGAAGACCTCACCGAGACCTTCGGCTTCGGCTTGGGCACGAACGCGCATCGATCCGGGCACGACGAGCATACGAACGCCGTCGGCGACCTTGCGGCCCTGGAGAACTTCCGCAACGGCGCGCAGATCCTCGATCCGGCCGTTGGTGCACGAGCCGACGAAGACGGTGTCGACCGGCACCTCACGCAGCGGGGTTCCGGGCTCGAGTCCCATGTACCGCAGCGCCTTCTCGGCCGCGAGGCGCTCACCCTCGTCCGCCATCGCCTCCGGGTCGGGCACCGACGCGCCGAGGGGCGCGCCCTGGCCCGGGTTGGTGCCCCACGTGACGAAGGGCGTCAGGGACGAGCCGTCGATGTGGACCTCGGCGTCGAAAACCGCGTCCTCGTCGGTCTTCAACTGCTCCCACGCGGCCACCGCGGCGTCCCAGTCCGCGCCCTGAGGGGCGTGCGGGCGCCCCTTCAGGAACTCGTAGGTGGTCTCGTCGGGCGCGATCATCCCGGCTCGGGCGCCTGCCTCGATGGACATGTTGCAGATGGTCATCCGCGCTTCCATCGACAGCTTCCGGATCGCCTCGCCGCGGTACTCGAGCACGTAACCCTGGCCGCCGCCGGTGCCGATCCGGGCGATGACGGCGAGGATCAGATCCTTGCTCGTGACGCCGGGCGGCAGTGCGCCGTCGACGGTGATCGCCATGGTCTTGAACGGGCGCAGCGACAGTGTCTGGGTTGCCAGCACGTGCTCGACCTCGCTGGTGCCGATGCCCATCGCCAGGGCACCGAAGGCGCCGTGGGTGGAGGTGTGGCTGTCGCCGCACACCACCGTCATGCCCGGCTGCGTCAGACCGAGCTGCGGTCCGACGACGTGGACGATGCCCTGTTCGACGTCACCCATCGGATGCAGCCGGATGCCGAACTCCTCGCAGTTGCGGCGCAGCGTCTCGACCTGGGTGCGCGAGACGGGGTCGGCGATGGGCTTGTCGATGTCGACCGTGGGCACGTTGTGGTCCTCGGTCGCGATGGTGAGGTCCGGCCGTCGCACGGGCCGATCCGCCAACCGCAGACCGTCGAACGCCTGCGGGCTCGTGACCTCGTGCACGAGATGCAGATCGATGTAGATCAGGTCCGGCTGTCGCGCCGCGCCCTCTCCCGTACCGCGCACGACCACGTGCTGGTCCCACACCTTCTCCGCCAGAGTCTTTCCAGCCATCTTCTCCACCTGTCGTACGTGACGAACGCGGATCCCGTTCTCGGGGCTGTCCCGGGCCGCGAATGCTGTCGTCCCCGCCCGGTTCCGCGTGGGTTATGCTTCCCATTATGCGAGACGGAGGTATCGACCTATGAGACAGCATAGCGGGATCGGAGTGCTGGACAAAGCCATGGCCGTCCTCCATGCAGTGGCGGAGCAGCCCTGCACTCTCACCGAACTGTGCGCCCGCACCGGACTTCCCCGCGCCACCGCCCACCGGCTCGCGGTCGGGCTCGAAGTGCATCGGCTGCTCGCCCGCGACGGTGACGGCCAGTGGCGGCCGGGCCCCGGCCTGGCCGAACTGTCGGCAGGCGCGGGAGACGCACTCGTCGACGCCGCCTCGCTCGTGCTGCCGCGCCTGCGCGAGATCACCGGTGAGAGCGTGCAGTTGTATCGACGGGAGGGCACTCACCGGGTGTGCGTCGCGGCCCTCGAACCCCCGACCGGCCTGCGCGACACCGTCCTCGTGGGGGCCCGGCTGCCGATGACCGCCGGGTCCGGAGCCAGGGTCCTGCTCGCCTGGGCCGACGCCGCGACGCAGCGGGCGATCCTGCCGGAGGCCGCATTCGGCGAGCGGGTGCTCGCCGAAGTCCGTCGCCGGGGCTGGGCGCAGAGCGTCGCCGAACGCGAACCCGGGGTCGCCTCGGTGGCCGCCCCCGTGCGCGATGCCTCCGGGGCCGTCGTGGCCGCGATCTCCGTCTCGGGACCCGTCGACCGCATGGGCCGCCGGCCCGGGGCGCGCTGGGCCGCGGACCTGCTGGCGGCCGCCGACGCGCTGCAGAAGCGACTGCAGTAGTCCGTCCACCCGCCGGCTCCTGTGCGACAGTGCACGGATGGGAACCAACCAGCGCACACAGATCACGATGACCGACGCCGAGATCGGCGACTTTCTCGAACGCAGCCGCGTCGCGACGATGGCGACGGTCGGCCCCGGCGGCCTCCCGCACCTCGTCGCGATGTGGTACGCGGTGCTCGACGGCGAAATCTGGTTCGAGACGAAGCGGAAATCGCAGAAGGCGGTCAATCTGCGGCGCGACAACCGGATCAGCGCCCTGGTCGAGGACGGCCACACCTACGACACCCTGCGCGGCGTCTCGCTCGAGGGGCACGCCGAGGTGGTCGAGGACCGAGACGTGCTGTTCGAGGTGTGCCGCAGCGTGTGGGAACGCTACACCGGCCCCTACACCGCGGAACTGCGCCCTGCGGTCGAGCAGATGATGCACAAGCGCGTCGCGGTGCGGGTCGTCGCGGAACGGACCCGGTCCTGGGACCACCGCAAGCTCGGGATGCCGGCGATGCCGATCGGCGGCAGCACGGCACCGTATCTGTTCGAGGCGCTGGAAAACCGGGCGACAGACGCCGGGTTGCCGAGTTAGATTCCGGGATGTCCCGGACCGAGCTCCGGGTGAGGGAAGGGAGACAGCGATGAACGACCCGAGCGGGGACCGGATCGCGGAGCAGTTCCGCGCAGCCCTCGAGCGCAAGAATCAGCACGCCCGTCGCGGCTCGGACCATCTCGACGGGAGGGCCAAGGCGCAGGCGCCGCACGGCAGCGCCGACCACCGCCGCAATTTCCGGCGCAAGAGCGGATGACGAGCACACACGACGAAGGTCCCTCCGATCCGTGGATCGGAGGGACCTTCGCGTGGTAGCCCCGACGGGATTTGAACCCGCGCTACCGCCTTGAGAGGGCGGCGTCCTAGGCCGCTAGACGACGGGGCCAGGAACTTTCACTGCTCAGAGAAGAACGCCCTTCGAACTCGCGATCGAAGGGCCGTCCGTGGTAGCCCCGACGGGATTTGAACCCGCGCTACCGCCTTGAGAGGGCGGCGTCCTAGGCCGCTAGACGACGGGGCCAGGAACTTTCTTCTCTGTTGCTCCTCCCACCCTGCGGCGGGAAGCTCAGCCAGCTTAACCGGCCGAGGCTCGGTGACAAAATCACCGGGCAGACGCTGGGGTACCAGGACTCGAACCTAGAATGGCTGAACCAGAATCAGCTGTGTTGCCAATTACACCATACCCCAATGGCTTGTTCCGAAGACCTGCCTCGCGGCGCTGCGGCCTCCGTTCCGAACCGAGAAGAAGGTTAGCACCATGGGTGCCCCCAATAACAAATCGCCAGGTCAGAGCGGGTAAATCCACAACCTGCACGACGCCGGGCCGACCGCGGGAGGCGCCGCGGGCGGCCCGGCACCGCTCAGGCGATGTGGGCCCGGGCGGCACGCAGGCGCGTGAGCGAGACGTCCCGGCCGAGCAGTTCCATCGACTCGTACAGCGGCGGGCTGATGTGCGAGCCCGTGAGCGCCACGCGCACCGGAGCGAAGGCCTTGCGGGGCTTGAGGCCGAGCTCGTCGATCAGCGCGACCTTGAGGGCCTCTTCGAGGGCCGCCGCGCTCCACTCGGGCACACCGTCGGCCGCGGCGATCGTCGCGTCCAGCACGGGCGCGGCGTCGGGGCCGAGGTTCTTGGCCGCGGCCGCCTCGTCGAGCGTGAAGTCGGCCTCGTCCACGTAGAGGAACTTCAGCAGGTCCCACGCGTCCGAGAGCACCACGATGCGGGTCTGGACCAGCTCGGCCGCCACCGCGAACCGGGCGTCGTCGACGTCACCGGCGATGTGCCCGTGCTCCACGAGGAACGTCTTCAGCCGGGCCGCGAAGTCGGCCGGTTCGAGCAAGCGGATGTGCTCGGCGTTGATGGCGTCGGCCTTCTTCTGGTCGAACCGGGCCGGATTCGAGTTGACCTTGGCGATGTCGAAGGCGGCGACCATCTCGTCGAGCGAGAAGACGTCACGGTCGTCGGCCAGGCCCCAGCCGAGGAGCGCGAGGTAGTTGAGCAGGCCCTCGGCGATGAAGCCGCGGTCGCGGTGGATGAACAGGTTGGACTCGGGGTCGCGCTTGGAGAGCTTCTTGTTGCCCTGCCCCATCACGAACGGCAGGTGGCCGAACTCGGGCGTGAAATCGGTCACGCCGATGCGCCGCAGCGCCTCGTAGAGCGCGAGCTGGCGCGGGGTCGACGAGAGCAGGTCCTCGCCACGCAGCACGTGGGTGATCCGCATCAGGGCATCGTCGACGGGATTGACGAGCGTGTAGAGCGGGATGCCGTTGCCGCGGGTGAGGGCGAAATCGGGCACGGTGCCGGCCTTGAACGTGGTCTCGCCGCGCACCAGGTCGTTCCACGTCAGGTCGTGATCGGGCATGCGCAGCCGCACCACGGGCTTGCGCCCCTCGTCGCGGTACGCCTGCCGCTGCTCCGCGGTCAGATCGCGGTCGTGGTTGTCGTAGCCGAGCTTCGGGTCGCGACCGGCCGCGCGGTGGCGCGCCTCGACCTCCTCGGGCGTGGAGAACGATTCGTACGCCTCGCCCGCCTCGAGCAGCCTGGCGACGACGTCGAGATGCAGGTCGCGGCGCTGCGACTGCCGGTACGGCTCGTACGGGCCGCCCACCTCGGGACCCTCGTCCCAGTCGAGGCCGAGCCACCGGAGCGCGTCGAGGATCGCCTGGTACGACTCCTCGGTGTCGCGGGCGGCGTCGGTGTCCTCGATGCGGAACACGAAGGTGCCGCCGTGGTGACGGGCGAAAGCCCAGTTGAACAGGGCGGTGCGCACGAGGCCCACGTGCGGGGTTCCGGTCGGGGACGGACAGAAACGAACGCGTACTTCGCTGTTGGTCATGGCTCACTCGGGTCGAGGGATCGAAAAGTCCCCTCCAGGCTAGTCCCGGGCGTGCCGGCCGCGAAGCCGCGGTCCGCCTGCTACCTGCGCTTGGCGGTCACCGGATTCGTCAGCGTGCCGATGCCCTCGACGGTGATCGAGACGGTGTTGCCGTCGACGATCGGCCCGACTCCCTCCGGGGTCCCGGTGAGGATCACGTCGCCCGGCAGCAGCGTCATCACCGCCGAGATCCACTCGATCAGCTTCGGAATGTCGTGCACCATCAACGACGTTCGGCTGCGCTGGCGCGTATGCCCGTCGACCTGCGCGGAGATCTCGAGGTCCGTGGGATCGATGTTCGTCTCGATCCACGGGCCGAGGGGGCAGAACGTGTCGTGCCCCTTGGCCCGCGTCCACTGCCCGTCCTGCTGCTGATGGTCGCGCGCGGAGACGTCGTTGGCGACGGTGTAGCCGAGGACGACGTCGAGGGCCTTCGCGGCCGGAACGTCCTTGCAGGGACGGCCGATGACGACGGCGAGCTCCGCCTCGTGGTGGACGAGGCCGCTGCTCGGCGGGAGCACGATCGGCGCCCCCGGGCCGACGATGGAGGTGTTCGGCTTGAGGAAGATCACCGGCTCGTCGGGAACCTCGTTCCCGGATTCGGCCGCGTGGGCGGCGTAGTTGCGGCCGACGCAGACCACCTTGCTCGCCAGGATCGGCGCGAGCAGTCGGACGTCGGCGAGCGGCCAGCTGCGGCCGGTGAAGGTCGGGGTGCCGAAGGGGTGTTCGGCGATCTCCTTCGCCGTCGCGGCGTCCCCCTCCCCCTCGATGCTGACGAAGGCGACACCGTCCGGGCTGGCAATTCGACCAAGGCGCATGCCGGGGAGTCTATCCGTGTCGCCGCAGGCGGCCCTGCGGACCACGGGGCGCAGGTATAGGCTGCCACCGGGAAGTTCACAATACGGGAATTTTGTTTCAGATAGTGAGATGACATGACGGTTCGGGACATCGGCGCGCGGCGCTGGGTCATCCTGGCGCTCGGCGTGTTCGCGCAGGCGGCCCAGGCGGTCCTCGTCAACGGCGCCGCCTTCCTCATCCCTGCGCTCCACGAGGACCGCGGCCTTACGCTCGCCCAGGCCGGAACACTTTCGGCCGCGCCGATATTCGGGGTCGTGTTCAGTCTCGTCGCGTGGGGTGCCCTGGCCGACCGGTACGGCGAGCGGCGGGTCCTGGCCGCAGGACTCGCCCTGGCTGCGGCGGCCACGGCCGCAGCCGCCGCCAGCGGGACCCTGCCGATGCTCGCGCTCATGCTCGCCCTCGGCGGTGCCGCCGCGGCGAGCGCCAACGCCGCGAGCGGTCGCGTCGTCGTCGGCTGGTTCCCGCCGCAGCAGCGCGGTCTCGCCATGGGGATCCGGCAGATGTCGCTGCCGCTCGGCGTCGCCGTCGCCGCGTTGACCATTCCTCCGCTCGCGCGCGACCACGGAATCGGCTCGGCCCTGGCCTTCTCCGCCGCGGTGTGTGCCGTCGCCGCGGTAGCGTGCGCGATCGGCATCGTCGACCCACCGCGGCCGGAACGCGGCCGGGCCGCCGAACTCGGCCTGCTCGACAACCCCTACCGCGCCGGGCGGTCGCTGCAACGGATCCACGCCGCGTCGGTGCTGCTGGTGGTGCCCCAGTACGTGGTGTGGACCTACGCGCTGGTGTGGCTGATCTCCGATCGCGGCTGGACCGAGTCCGCCGCGGGCCTGGTCATCACCGCCGCGCAGTTCCTCGGTGCGCTCGGTCGCGTCGCCGCCGGCGGGTGGTCCGACCGGGTCGGCAGCCGCCTGCGGCCGCTGCGGCTCGTGGCGCTCTCGGTCGTGCTGTCCATGGCAGCGCTCGCGGCCGCCGCGCTCACCGACTCGGCCGTCGCCGTCGCGCTGCTGATCGTGGCATCGGTGACGACGGTGGCCCCGAACGGGCTGGCGTTCACCGCCGTCGCCGAGATCGCGGGACCGTTCTGGGGTGGCCGCGCGCTCGGCATCCAGAACACCGGCCAGTTCGTCGCCGCGGCGTGCGTGGGTCCCGCGTTCGGCGGGCTCATCGCACTGGCCGGCTTTCCCGCGGCGTTCGCGCTCGCCGCGCTGATCCCGGCCGCCGCGGTGCCCCTCGTCCCCCGCAAATGAGCCGGTGCGGCCTCCCGGACACCGGGAGGCCGCACCGAAACCGGATCAGACGGCGGCCGCGATGCGGTCGCCGACCTCCGTGGTCACGATCGGACCCGTGCCGCGGGCGGCGAGGTCCGCCTCGACCGCACGCTCGACCCGGGCCGCCTCGTCCGCCCGGCCGAGGTGGCGCAGCAGCAGAGCGACCGACAGGATCGCCGCGGTCGGATCGGCGATGCCCTTGCCCGCGATGTCCGGGGCGCTGCCGTGCACCGGCTCGAACATCGACGGGTTGGTGCCGGAGGCATCGATGTTGCCGCTGGCCGCCAGGCCGATGCCCCCGGTGACCGCACCGGCGAGATCGGTGATGATGTCGCCGAACAGGTTGTCGGTCACGATCACGTCGAACCGGCCCGGGTCGTCGACCATGTAGATGGTGGCGGCGTCGATATGGCAGTAGGCCGTCTCGACCTCCGGGAACTCCGCGCCCACCCTCTCGACCGCACGCGTCCAGATGGCACCGGCGTTGGAGAGCACGTTGGTCTTGTGGATCAGGGTGAGGTGCTTGCGCCGGCTCTGCGCGAGCTCGAAGGCGTAACGCACGACGCGCTCGGCACCGAACCAGGTGTTGACCGAGACCTCGGTGGCGATCTCGTGGGGGGTGCCGACGCGGATGGCGCCGCCGTTGCCGGTGTAGGGGCCCTCGGTGCCCTCCCGCACCACCACGAAGTCGATCTCCGGCTGCGCCGCGAGCGGGGACTTCGCCCCCGGGTACAGCCGCGACGGCCGCAGGTTGACGTGGTGATCGAGCGCGAACCGCATGTTCAGCAGCAGTCCCCGCTCGAGCACGCCCGGGGTGACGGACGGGTCGCCGATGGCGCCGAGCAGGATCGCATCGTGCGCGCGGATCGCCGCCAGGTCGGCGTCCGGGAGCAGTTCCCCGGTGGCGTTGTACCGCCGGGCACCGAGGTCGTACTCGGTGGTCTCGAGATCGGGGACCAGCGTCCTGAGCACCTTGAGGGCCTCGGCCGTGACCTCGACACCGATGCCGTCACCGGGGATGACCGCAAGCTTCATGGGCACACTCTCTTCCTCTTCGCGACGACGGCCGCGACCGTGCTCGACGATCGCGGCCATCGGATACAGCGGGGTGGTTCAGGACAGGTCGACCTGCGCGACGCGGGCGTCGAGCTGCTCCACGATCTGCGCGACCTCGGCGTCGCCGACGACCCGGTCGACCCGCAGGATCACCGTGGCGCCGGGGCCCTCCACGTCCTGGCTCAGTGCCGCCGCCTGGATGTCGACCCCGGCGTTGCCGAGGACCGTGCCGAGGACACCGAGCACCCCCGGTCGATCCTCGTAGTGGACGACGAGGTTGTGGCCCTCGGCGCGCAGGTCGAAGCTGCGGCCGTTGATGTTGACGATCTTCTCGATCTGCTGCAGGCCGGTCAGCGCACCGGTGACAGTGGTGACGAGACCGTCGGCGGCCACGGCCCGGACCTCCACCGCGCTGCGGTGGGTGGAGGCCTCGCTGTGCTTGTCGACCTCGACACTCACGCCCCGCTGCTCGGCGAGGGCAGGGGCGTTGACGAAGGTGACCGGCTCGTCGCTGCTGGCGGAGAACAGGCCGCGCAGCGCCGCGAGGCCGAGGATCTCGACGTTCTCGGCGGAGAGTTCGCCACTGGCGACGACCTGCACGTTCTGCACCGCCTCCGGCGAGAGGGTGCCGGCGATCAGGCCGAGCTTGCGCACGAGCTCGAGCCACGGGGCGACCTCCTCGCCGACCGGGCCACCGGAGACGTTCACCGCGTCCGGGACGAACTCGCCGGCCAGGGCCAGCAACACGCTCTTGGCGACGTCGGTGCCGGCGCGGTCCTGGGCCTCGGTCGTGGAGGCGCCGAGGTGCGGGGTGACGACGGTGTTGTCGAGGTCGAACAGCCTCGAGTCCGTGCAGGGCTCGGAGCTGAACACGTCGAGGCCGGCGGCGCGGACCTTGCCGGAGACGAGGGCGTCGTGGAGGGCGGCCTCGTCGATGAGACCGCCGCGGGCGGCGTTGACGATGATGACGCCGTCCTTGGCCCGCGCGAGCCGCTCGGCGTTGATCAGTCCGGCCGTCTCCTTGGTCTTGGGCAGGTGCACGGAGATGAAGTCGGCGCGCTCGATCAGCTCGTCGATGTCGACCAGTTCGATCCCGAGCTGGGCGGCGCGGGCCGGCGGCAGGTAGGGGTCGTAGGCGATGACGTGGGTCTCGAAGGCGGCGAGGCGCTGCGCGAACAGCTGCCCGATCCGGCCCAGACCGACGACGCCGACGGTCTTGCCCAGGATCTCGGTGCCGTTGAAGCTCGAACGCTTCCAGGTGCGCTCACGCAGGGTGCGGTCGGCGGCGGGGATCTGCCGGGCCGTGGCCATCAGCAGCGCCACGGCGTGCTCGGCGGCCGAATGGATGTTGGACGTCGGAGCGTTGACGACCATCACACCGCGCTCGGTGGCGGCCGGGATGTCGACATTGTCGAGGCCGACGCCGGCGCGACCGACGATCTTCAGCTTCGTGGCGGCGGCGAGGACCTCGGCGTCGACCGTGGTCGCCGAACGGACCAGCAGGGCGTCCGCCTCGGGCACCGCCGCGAGCAGCGCGGGACGGTCCGGACCGTCGACCCAGCGCACCTCGACGCCGTCACCGAGCGCATCGACGGTCGACTGCGCCAGCTTGTCGGCGATCAGGACAACGGGACGGCCATTCTGGCTCACGTGCGAACTCCCCTGTGGTTGGTTTGTCTGACGGGTCGTCGACGGCGCCGCACCCCGAGGTGCGCGAATGCAGCCGTGACCGGGCTCAGTTTAGTGCCCGGGCCACGGCCCCGGGGCCACGGCCCCGGAATGGGTTGCCTACTGGTACGAAACGACCCACGGCCGCGGCGCCACGGCCGCGGTCCGTTCGGACCCGAACGCCGGCGAATCCGCGCCGGGGAAGGCCTTCCGGCTCGATCCGGTACCTGGTGCCGCCGTCCCGGCGCGAGCCGCCGTTCGGGGTCCGGAGCGGGACCGTGCGGTGCGGCGAACCTGCGCCCGGGGGAACGTCGCTCGCTCACCGTCGACGAGTTCCGTTCGCACGGGCGCCGTTTCGCCGGGACCCCGCACCTGGACCCGGCCCGGGGCGAGGGGGCCGCGAGGGCGGAACGCCGTGCCCCGGCTATGCGGGACCGGGACCCGCGGTGGAGCGCCGGTGCCGGAACGCGACGACGGCGGTGCGGACCGTCGGATAGAAGCGGTCCCGGGTGAACCGATCTCCCAGCCCGAACCGCACCAGCCGGTCCTTGATCGGACCCTTCATCGCGGCGAAGGCCAAGTGGATGCCCTTGCCGGCCAGGTACCGGTCCAGGTCGACGAGTTCGTCGACGGCGGTGGTGTCGAGGCCGGTGATCGGTTCCGCGGCGATCACGACCCACTCGACCGGTTCGGGCGATTTCGCGACCAGCGAGCGGACGTAGTCGTCGAAGATCGAGCCGTTGGCGAAGAACAGCGGGGCGTCGAACCGCACGAGCAGCAGGCCCGGGATGCGATGCCCCTCGGGGTGGCGGTTGATGTCGTGGAAACCCGCGACGCGGGTGAGTTCGACGAGTTCGGTGCGGTACGGCGACCATGCGTGCCCCACGACGGCGACGAAGGAGAGCCCGATGGCGACGAGAATCCCTTCGAGCACCCCGACGAGCGCCACGCCGAGGAAGGCCGCCGCCGCGAGACCGGCCTCGATCCGGCTCATCCGCCACATGCGGATCACGCCGCGCACGTCGATGAGCGCCGAGGCGGCGACGAGGACGACCGCGGCGAGCGTCGCCTCGGGCAGATAGGCGGTCGCGCCGGGCGCGAGCAGCACGAACAGCAGCACGGCGACGGCGCCGACCACCCCGACGAGCTGGGTGCGGGCACCGTTCTGCTCGGCGACGGGCGTGCGCGACGAACTCGCCGAGATGGGGAAACCGCTGAACAGCCCGGTCGCGACGTTGGCGGCGCCGATGGCCTTCATCTCGGTGCTGCCGTCCACGTCGTCGCCGCGGCGGGCGGCGAACGTGCGCGAGAGCACGCCGGTGTCGGCGAACGCGATGAGCGCGATGCCGGCCGCCGGGCCGAGCAGTGCGAGCACGTCGCCCCAGCTCACCGCCGCCACATCGGGCGTCGGCAGCCCCGACGGCAGCGCCCCGACCATGACGATCTCGTCGGTGAGGCCGAGCAGCGCGGACACCACGCACGCCCCGACCACGGCAACCAGGACACCCGGGATGCGCGCCCGCAGGAGGCGGAACGCCACGATGACCGCCAGGGACGCCACACCGACGGTCGCCGCGACGAGATCGACGTCGCCGGCGGCCACCGCCCGGACGATCGCGGCGGTGTCCTGGAGCAGGCCCGGCTCGTCGATCGAGAAGCCGAGCAGTTTCGGGAGCTGACCGACCACGACGACCAGCGCGATGCCGTTGAGATAGCCGAGCCTGATGGGCTTGGACAGCAGTTCGGTGACGAAGCCGAGGCGCAGGAAGCCGGCGACGACGAGGATCACGCCCACGAGCAGGGCCAGGACCCCCGCGAGCGCGAGCGCCTCCTGCGGGTCACCGGTCGCGACGAGCGGGAGCACCGCCGCGGCGATGAGCGGGGCGAGGGACGAATCAGGCCCGAGCACAAGCACTTTCGACGGCCCCACCAGCGCGTACACCAGCAGCGGGACGATCGTGGCGTACAGGCCGGCGTAGGCGGGCAACCCGGCGGCCGTCGCGTAGCCCATGCCCGCGGGGATGAGCAGCGCGGTGAGTGCCAGGCCGGCGGTGATGTCGGGGCGCAGCCACTCCCGGCGGTAGGTGCGGGCCGTGACGACCCCCGGCAGCTTTCCCAGACCCCAGGACATCAGCGCATTATCCACCCTGGAACGCCGACGGCCCGGCACCACAGCGGTGCCGGGCCGTCGAAGCGGCGGGATCCGATCAGGCGGTCTCGGTGATCGGGCGGTCCACCCAGCTCATCAGGTCGCGCAGCTGCTTGCCGACGACCTCGATGCCGTGCTCGGCGTTCTTCTTGCGCAGCGACTCGAGCTCCTTGTTGCCGCCCTCGACGTTGGCGACGAGACGCTTGACGAAGGTGCCGTCCTGGATGTCCTTCAGGATCTCCTTCATGCGCTCCTTCGTGCCGGCGTCGATGACGCGCGGCCCGGAGAGGTAGCCACCGAACTCGGCGGTGTCGGACACCGAGTAGTTCATGCGGGCGATGCCGCCCTCGTACATGAGGTCGACGATGAGCTTGAGCTCGTGCAGCACCTCGAAGTACGCCATCTCCGGGGCGTAGCCGGCCTCGACCATCACGTCGAAACCGGTCTTGACCAGTTCCTCGGTGCCACCGCAGAGGACGGCCTGCTCACCGAACAGGTCGGTCTCGGTCTCTTCCTTGAAGGTGGTCTTGATGACGCCGGCCCGGGTGCCGCCGATGCCCTTGGCGTAGGACAGCGCCAGCGCCTGGCCCTCCCCCTTGGGATCCTGGTGGACGGCGATGAGGGCGGGGACGCCCTTGCCGTCGACGAACTGACGGCGCACGAGATGGCCGGGGCCCTTCGGGGCGACCATCGCGACGGTGACGAACTCCGGCGCCTCGATGAGACCGAAGTGGATGTTCAGGCCGTGGCCGAAGAACAGCGCGTCGCCGTCCTTCAGGTTCGGCGCGATGTCCTCCTTGAAGATCGACGCCTGCGCGGTGTCGGGCGCCAGCAGCATGATGACGTCCGCCCACTCGGAGACCTCGGCCGGGGTGCCGACCGCCAGGCCCGCCTCCTCCGCCTTGGCCCGCGACTTCGAGCCCTCCTTCAGACCGATGCGCACCTCGACACCGGAGTCGCGCAGGCTCAGCGAGTGCGCGTGCCCCTGGCTGCCGTAGCCGATCACCGCGACCTTGCGGCCCTGGATGATCGACAGATCGGCGTCGTCGTCGTAGAACATCTCGACTGCCACAGTTGTTACCTCTCTCAGCAAATAAGGGTGTGTTCAGGCTAACGGGTGGCCGTGATCGACTTCGGACCGCGTCCGACCGCGACGACCCCGGACTGCACGATCTCGCGGATGCCGTAGGGCTCGAGCATCCGCAGCAGGGCGTCGAGCTTGGACCGGGTACCGGTGGCCTCGATCGTGAGCGACTCGGGCGAGACGTCGATCACCTTGGCGCGGAACAGATTCACCGTCTCGATGACCTGCGTCCGCACGCTCGCGTCCGCCCGCACCTTGATCAGCAGCAGCTCGCGGGCGACCGAGGCCTCCTCTTCCTGCTCGACGATCTTGATGACGTTGACGAGCTTGTTGAGCTGCTTGGTCACCTGCTCGAGCGGGAACTCGTCGACGGTGACGACGATCGTCATCCGGGAGATCTCGGGGATCTCGGTGCCGCCCACCGCGAGGGATTCGATGTTGAAGCCGCGGCGGGAGAACAGGCTCGCCACGCGGGCCAGCACGCCCGGCTTGTCCTCGACGAGAACGCTGAGGGTGTGACTGGTGCTCACTGACGATCCTCTCCTGCTGCTGCGGCGCCGCGCTGGTCCGGGTGCTTCTCGTGCTCGAGTGCCTCGTGGATGACGGCCGGCTCGGCGGCCGCCTCGTCCTCGTCGAACAGCGGGCGGATGCCCCGCGCCGCCATGATTTCGTCGTTGCCGGTGCCCGCGGCGACCATCGGCCACACCTGGGCGTCCTTGCCGACGATGAAGTCGATGACCACCGGACGGTCGTTGATCGACTGCGCCTGGCGGATCGCGTCCTCGACCTCCTCCTCGCGCTCGACGCGGATGCCGACGCAGCCGAGAGCCTCGGCCAGCTTGACGAAGTCGGGGATGCGCAGGGTGTGGGTGGCCAGGTCCGTGTTCGAGTACCGCTCCTCGTAGAACAGCGTCTGCCACTGCCGCACCATGCCGAGGTTGCCGTTGTTGATGAGCGCGACCTTGATCGGCACACCCTCCACCGCGCAGGTCGCCAGTTCCTGGTTGGTCATCTGGAAGCAGCCGTCGCCGTCGATGGCCCACACCTCGGCGTCGGGCACGCCCATCTTGGCGCCCATGGCCGCCGGAACGGCGTAGCCCATGGTGCCCAGGCCGCCGGAGTTGAGCCAGGTGCGTGGCTTCTCGTAGTCGATGAACTGCGCGGCCCACATCTGGTGCTGGCCGACGCCGGCGCAGTAGATCGCGTCCGGTCCGGCGAGCTTGCCGACCTTCTGGATCACGAACTCCGGCGAGAGCATGCCGTCGGCGGGCCGGTCGTAGCTGAGCGGGTAGGTGCGGCGGATCCCGTCGAGGTACTCCCACCACTGGGCGTACTCGAGCGTGGTGCCCGTGGCGAGATCCGCACGGATCGCCTCGATCAGCTCGACGATCACCTCCTTGCAGTCACCCACGATCGGCACATCGGCGTGCCGGTTCTTGCCGATCTCGGCCGGGTCGATGTCCGCGTGGATGACCTTCGCGCCGGGCGCGAACGAGTCGAGCTGACCGGTGACGCGGTCGTCGAACCGCGCGCCGAGCGTGATCAGCAGATCGGACTTCTGCAGGGCGGCGACCGCCGCGACGGTGCCGTGCATGCCGGGCATGCCGCAGTTGAGCCGGTGGGTGTCGGGGAACGCACCGCGCGCCATGAGCGTCGTGACGACCGGGATGCCGGTGAGCTCGGCCAGCTCGAGCAGCTCCGGAGAGGCCTCGGCCTTGATGACACCGCCGCCGATGTACAGCACGGGCGACTTCGCCTCGGCGATCAGGCGGGCGGCCTCACGGACCTGCTTGCCGTGCGGCTTGGTGACGGGACGGTAGCCGGGCAGGTGCATCTCCGGCGGCCAGCTGAAGGTGGTCTGGGCCTGCAGGATGTCCTTCGGGATGTCCACGAGCACCGCGCCGGGACGGCCGGACGCGGCCAGGTAGAACGCCTCGGCGAGGACGCGGGGGATCTCGGCACCGTCGGTCACGAGGAAGTTGTGCTTGGTGATCGGCATGGTGATGCCCGAGATGTCCGCCTCCTGGAAGGCGTCGGTGCCGATCAGACCGCGGCCGACCTGGCCCGTGATCGCCACGACGGGGACGGAGTCCATCTGCGCGTCGGCGAGCGGGGTCACGAGGTTGGTGGCGCCGGGACCGGAGGTGGCCATGCACACGCCGACCTTGCCGGAGGCCTGGGCGTATCCGGTCGCGGCGTGGCCGGCGCCCTGCTCGTGGCGGACCAGCACGTGCCGGACCTTCTGCGAGTCGAACAGCGGGTCGTAGACGGGGAGGATCGCACCGCCCGGAATGCCGAATACCGTGTCGACTTCGAGCTCCTCGAGGGCCCGGACCACCGACTGTGCGCCGGTGACCCGCTCGGGGGCGACCTGACGACGGTTACCGGACTGGGTGGCCGCGGCCGCGGGCGACGGGGCTGCGGCCCCGGGCTTGCGCGGCGAAGGTTGAGGCCTTGCGGTTGGTGCGCTCACTGCGATTCCTCTGGTTCTGGCTCCGGGCAACAAAAAACCCCCGTCAGCAGCATCTGCTGTACGAGGGTGGCGCGTCGTGGGCGAGTTGCGAGAAGCGGCTCAGGCGACGACGCGCCGGCCGATTACGAGCAACCCATTCTGATTCACGCGCTCGACGGTAGGCGCGCGAACGTCCGACAGTCAACTTGGTTCGGTCACCTGTCCCAGAATGTGAGATGCCTCGGCTGCAATGGGAAGATGGTGAGGTGTCATCTCCACAGCAGCCCGTGCCACCACGCCCATCATCCCATACGCCCGAACAGCAGCCGCAGGTCATCCAGATTTCCCGGCTCGCGCTGCTCGCGTGTGGGTTCGTGCTGCTCGGAGTGGCCTCCCCGGCCCTGGCCTGGCCCGCCGCGTTCGGCTGGATGGTGGTGATTCCGTTCCTGGTCGGCGCGTGGGTGCTGCGGGTGCGCACCGTCGTCGGGCCCGAGGGCATCACCGCCCGGTCCGCGTTCTCGACCCGGACCCTCGCCTGGGACGAACTCGACGGCCTGCGATTCCCCAAGCGGGGCTGGGCGCGCGCCCGCCGCACCGACGGCACCGAGGTACCCCTGCCGGTCGTCACGTTCGGCCGTCTCCCCCAGCTCGCCGCCGGCAGCGGCGGTCGCATCACCGACCCGTATGCGGCCGCGCGCGACGCGGAGGCACGGGAGCAGGCCGCGGACACCGAGCCGGACGCGGACGTCGAGTCGAAATAGCACACGAGTAAATTCGAAGCCGCCCAGGCCCGCTCCTGCCCCGCCCGGCGGAGCCCGGTCCCCGGCGTCGCCGCGCCCGCGCAGCACCCAGCGCAGCACATAGCCCCGAAGCAGCCCTAGCCCCCGAGGAACCCGATGCCCCCGTTGAGGTCACGCACCACCACCGCCGGACGCAACGCCGCCGGGGCCCGCGCCCTGTGGCGCGCCACCGGCATGACCGACTCCGACTTCGGCAAGCCGATCGTCGCGATCGCGAACTCCTACACGCAGTTCGTGCCCGGCCACGTCCACCTCAAGGACGTCGGCGAGATCGTCGCCGAGGCGGTGCGGGCCGCCGGCGGTGTGCCGCGCGAGTTCCACACCATCGCCGTCGACGACGGCATCGCCATGGGCCACGGCGGCATGCTGTACTCGCTGCCCAGCCGCGAGATCATCGCCGACTCGGTGGAGTACATGGTCAATGCGCACACCGCCGACGCGCTGGTGTGCATCTCCAACTGCGACAAGATCACCCCCGGCATGCTCAATGCCGCGATGCGCCTGAACATCCCGACGGTGTTCGTCTCGGGCGGCCCGATGGAGGCCGGCAAGGCGGTGGTCGTCGGCGGTGTCGCGCAGGCCCCCACCGACCTGATCACCGCGATCTCGGCGTCGGCCAACGACGCCGTCAGCGACGACGGCCTCGACGAGGTCGAGCGCAGCGCCTGCCCCACGTGCGGGTCGTGCTCGGGCATGTTCACCGCGAACTCCATGAACTGCCTGACCGAGGCGCTCGGACTGGCACTGCCCGGCAACGGGTCGACGCTGGCCACCCACGCGGCACGCCGGGCGCTGTTCGAGCGAGCCGGCACCACGGTCGTCGAGGCGGCGCTGCGCTGGTACCGGGACGAGGACTCGTCGGTTCTGCCGCGCAACATCGCCTCCCCCGCCGCGTTCCGCAACGCCATGGCGCTCGACGTCGCGATGGGCGGCTCGACCAACACCGTGCTGCACACGCTCGCCGCGGCGCAGGAGGGCGAGGTCGACTTCGACCTCGGCACGATCGACGCCATCAGCCGCAAGGTGCCGTGCCTGGCGAAGGTCTCCCCCAACTCGGACTACCACATGGAAGACGTCCACCGGGCCGGTGGCATCCCCGCGATCCTCGGCGAGCTGCGCCGCGCCGGGCTGCTCGAGACGGACGTGACCACGGTCCACACGACGAGCTTCGACGAGTGGCTCGATACGTGGGACGTGCGCTCCGGCAAGGCCTCCGACGAGGCGATCGAGCTGTTCCACGCGGCCCCCGGCGGCGTCCGCACCACCGAGCCGTTCTCCACCGGCAACCGCTGGTCGTCGCTGGACACGGACGCCGCAGCCGGCTGCATCCGGGACGTCGAGCACGCCTACACCGTCGAGGGCGGACTGGTCGTCCTGCGCGGCAACCTCGCCCCGGACGGCGCGATCCTCAAGACCGCCGGCATCGACGAGGACCTGTTCACCTTCGAGGGCCCGGCGCTGGTCGTCGAGTCGCAGGAGGAGGCCGTGTCGGTGATCCTCGGCAAGAAGGTGCAGCCCGGGGACGTCGTCGTGGTCCGTTACGAGGGACCGTCGGGCGGGCCGGGCATGCAGGAGATGTTGCATCCCACCGCGTTCCTGAAGGGCGCGGGACTGGGCAAGCAGTGCGCCCTGATCACCGACGGCCGGTTCTCCGGCGGCACCTCGGGACTGTCGATCGGCCACATCTCGCCCGAGGCGGCGTCCGGCGGCGTCATCGGTCTGCTCGAGAACGGCGACCGGATCCGCATCGACGTCCCCTCGCGCACCCTCGAGGTCCTCGTCGACGACGCCGTCCTCGCCGAGCGGCGCGCCAAGATGGAGGCTTCGGAGCGCCCGTGGCTGCCGGTCGACCGGCAGCGCACGGTCACCACCGCCCTGCGCGCCTACGCCGCGTTGGCCACCTCGGCCGACAAGGGTGCAGTCCGCCGGGTGCCGTAGGCACCGGTGCGTCCTTTGGGCTGTTCCTGCCGCCCGAAGGACGCACCGCCCGCGTCAGCGGCCGAATATCCAGAGGCAGACCCCACCCGCGACGCCGAGCAGCAGCGCGACGAACGAGCCGGCGAACGGCCGGGTCGCCCAGCCGCGGGTGCCGTCGACCGCGACCCGACCGGGACCGGTCAGCACGATCACCGCGGCGGCGGCCGCGAGCAGGGTCTCGTACTCGACCCCGTCCGGCGCGAAGTACTGCAGTCCCGGCTCGGCGGACTGCCGGAACAACCACGCGTTGATCATGATCGCCAGCACGGCGGCGGCGGCGAGCGGGGTGAGCAGCCCGAGGATCAGCAGCGCTCCGGCCGCCACCTCCCCCACCGCACCGAGCACCGCGAGCAGGGCCGGGCGCTGGTAGCCCGCGTCGGCGAGCATCGCCTCGAACCCGTCCATGCCGGGGCCGCCCCACAACCCTGTCAGCTTCTGCACCCCGTGCACCACCATCGTGCCGCCGACGACGAGCCGCAGCACGAGCAACCCCAGGTCCAGTGTGCCGCGGCGCGCCTTCGCCGGCCCGGCCGCGGCACCGGCCTCCGCGCCGATCGGCGCCGCGACGGCGCCCGCGGGCTCGTACCGGTGCATCTGCTCGGTGGGGGCGACGTCGGAGTCTGCGTACCCGTACTGCGCGGGGCCGCGCCGCTCGAAGGCGGAGTTGTCGAGATCGAGGTCGTCATCGGACTCGAGCATCGACGAGCGGGGGCGCTGCAGCTCCAGGGTGGGATTGTCGTAGGGACTCGACACCGGCTCCGCGGCATCCTGCGGCGTCGGCTCCGGGACGTGGTCTTTCGCCTTGTCGGTCACCGAACCAGGGTAGGTCGCCCGGGTGGGCCGACCCGGGAACCGAGTCGGGGCGCGCCGCCCCGGTAACGTCATGGTCATGACGAGGCGCGCGAGAGTCGGTGGGTCGCGACGGATGCGAGCGACGGTCGCGTCGATCGTGGGTCTGCTCGCCCTCACCACCTCGTGTGCCCGGTTCGACGACGCGACCACCACGCCGTTCACGCCGGAGCCGAGCTTCGACGCGGGCGCCGAACTCGAACCGCTCGAGCCCCCGACGACGACCACGACGCCGGGCGCACCGCCGACACCGCCGGGCCCGTGTCAGGACCCGGACCCCGCGGTGGTCGCCACGTGCCTCGACACCACGGGAGGGCTGGTCACCATGCCGGACGGCGGCTCCGCTCTCGTCGCGGAGCGGCGCACGGGCCGGATCCTGCGGGTGGCACCGCGCACGGAACCGGTGGAAGTGGCCACCGTGCCGGTCGACGGTTCCGGCGACGGCGGGCTGCTCGATCTCGCGCTGTCGCCGACCTTCGACGAGGATCGGCTGCTCTACGCCTACATCACCACCCCGACCGACAACCGCGTCGTGCGGCTCGCCGCGGGCGACGTCCCGAAGCCCGTGTTCACCGGCATCCCGCGGGGAGCGAGCGGGAACGCGGGCGCGCTCGAGTTCACCTCACCCACCGACCTGGTGGTGCTCACCGGCGACGCCGGGAATCCGGCCGGGGCCGCCGATCCGGCGTCGCTCGCCGGGAAGTTGCTGCGGATGCCCCTGCCGGCGCCGGGCGCGGCCGCGGCGCCGTCGGTCGTGCTCTCGGGGATCGGAACGGCCGGCGACGTGTGCCGGGATCCCGCCGGGAACCTGTGGGTCACCGACCGCACCGCGCTCGAGGACCGGCTGCAGCGTGTCGGTGTGGACGGCGCGGTGGGCGCGTCCCCCGCCTGGACGTGGCCCGAGCGTCCGGGCGTGGCCGGATGCGCGGCCGGTGCGGACGCGGTCGCGGTGTCGCTGACGGACGGCAAGGCGGTTGCGGTGGTCGCCATCGATCCGGGAACAGGGGCGGTGACGGCGGCGCCCGTGCCGGCGGTGCAGGACCGCTACGGCCGTCTCGGCGGCGCGTCGGCGGGCGGCGACGGGCAGCTGTGGGTGTCCACCGTCAACAAGGCCGGCGGCGAACCGGGCCCGAACGACGATCGGGTCGTGCTGATCCAGTTCCCCGCCGGCGGGGGCGGCTTCGACTAGCCGGAACCGTTCGGCTCGGGGTCCTTCACGACAGCGTGAAGGGCGGCTCGGCCGCGTCGGTGAACGCGCCGCTCACGTTGCCCAGCAGGCCCGGTTTCGCGAGGTCGAGCTTGCGGCAGGTCGAGAAGTCCATGTCGGCCGACCGGGTCCACACGATGTTCGGGCTGAACGACGATTCGAACATGTACAGCCCCTCGGTCAGGTCCGTCAGGGTGCGCCAGATCGTCATCGAGATGTTCGGCCGTTGCGGATCGGGTTCGCCGAACGGCTGCGCGACATTGCGCATGACGCTGAGCAGCGCCGCATACGCACGAGCCGGCGTCTCCACGGCGGGCAGCCGGTCGAGATAGTAGCTTGCCCGGACGAAGCGGTCGGACGCCTCCGTGGTGCCGGGCAGCGGCTCGGATCCCCCGAAACCGGTGAAGCTCTTCCGGAGCTCGATCTGCTCGTCGTACGGCGGTGAGTTCGTCATGACGGTGTTCGCGCGGCCGTGGTGTACCCGCAGCGTTCCACCGATGTGCTCGAGGATCAGGGAGTCACCGCTCGCGTCCTCGAGGGCCAGATGCACGGTCGCGGGACGCTGGGAGCGCGGCTCGATCAACGGTCGGACCTGGAAGGGCCGGTCGGCCATCAGGGCGAGGCACTCGTCGACGGTGCCGCACAGGTCCAGGAAGATCTGCGGCCACAGGGACACCGCGAGCGCGGGCAGTTCCGGGTCCCGTTCCCCGAAGTCCGCCTCCGCGAGCCACAGCACGTGGGCGGCCAGGCCGCGCTCGTTGATCCCGTCGCTCGTGGCGTTGTCCCAGACGGCGGCCACGAGACTGCCGTACCGGGCCGTCCAGGTCATCGGGTCGGGATCCCGGTCGTGCCCGATCCTGTCGACCCCGCGCGGAAGTGACCACAGGTTCGTGTCCATCTCCTCGCGCCAGTCCATGTTCCGGCCGACGAGAACGCCGTGCCCGCTTCCGGTCCACATTGCCCGAGTGCACATTGATCCTCCACGATGTCCGACGAGAAATCCGGCCGCCCGTGCGCCGTGAGCGTCGACCCGCTCCCCACGACGACAGTGACAATACGGACGTTTCGGTCGAATCTCAGCATTTTCGCGGCGGATCCACCCGCACCCGCACCCGCGAGGGTCCGGATTACCCGAATTCCGCTGTGTTGCAATTGCTTCCGGAACACTCCCCCGTTCGAGCCGGGACGGTGCAACAATGTCGCCGATCGGTCCGAAGCAGTGGCACGCCCGAGGGAGGGGCCCGCATGACCACACGCCTGAATCCGTACATCAGCTTTCGCGACAATGCCCGCCAGGCCATGGAGTTCTACCGATCCGTGTTCGGCGGCGAATTGACCGTGAGCACGTTCGCGGAGATGCACGCGAGCGACGACCCGTCCGAGCAGGACAAGATCATGCATTCGATGCTGGCGAGCCCGAACGGTCTCGTCCTGATGGCGGCGGACACCCCCAACCAGATGAGCCACAACCCGGGGGACAACATCTCGATCTCGCTCAGCGGCGACGACGAGGCCGAGCTGCGTGGCTACTGGGACAAGCTGAGCGACGGCGGAACCATCGCCATGCCGCTCGAGCGAGCACCGTGGGGCGACCAGTTCGGCATGTGCACCGACAAGTTCGGCATCCAGTGGATGGTGAACATCGCCGGCGATTCGCAGTAGTCACACGGGCGGCCTGCCATCCCGGCAGGCCGCCCCCCGTGGAAGAACCTCTCGTGGAGGAACTCAGCTGCAGGCGGCGAGCACGAGCTCCTTGACCAGGGCCGGGTCGGCCTGGCCGCGGGTGGCCTTCATCACGTCGCCGACGATCTTGCCGGCCGCCTGGACCTTGCCGCTGCGGATCTTGTCGGCGATGTCGGGGTTGGCGGCCAGCGCCTTCTCCACCTCCGACTTGATGAGCGAATCGTCGCGCACGACCACGAGTTCGGGGTGCGCAGCGAGGATCTGCTTCGGGTCGCCCTCACCGGCGAGGACGTAGTCGACGACCTTGCGGGCGAGCTTGTTGGTGAGCGTGCCGTCGGCGACGAGGGCGATCACCTGCGCGACCTGCTCCGGGGTGATCGGCAGCTCGACGAGCTCGACGCCGCGGGTGTTGGCCTGCTGGGCCAGGTAGGCGACCCACCAGGACCGGGACTCGGAGGCGGGGGCGCCGGCCTCGGTGGTGGCGATGATCAGATCCAGGGCGCCGGCGTTGACGAGGTCGCGCATCTCCTCGTCGGAGATGCCCCACTCGGCCTGGATCCGGGCGCGCCGCAGCCACGGCAGCTCGGGCAGGGTGGCGCGCAGGTCCTCGATCCACTCCGCGCTCGGGGCGATCGGTTCGAGGTCCGGTTCCGGGAAGTAGCGGTAGTCCTCCGCGGTCTCCTTGCGCCGGCCCGGCGAGGTGGTGCCGTCGGCCTCCTGGAAGTGCCGGGTCTCCTGGATCACCGTGCCGCCCGCGGTCAGGACCGCGGCCTGGCGGCGCATCTCGTACCGCACGGCGACCTCGACCGACTTGAGCGAGTTGACGTTCTTCGTCTCGGTACGGGTGCCGAACTCCGCCGCTCCGATCGGGTTGAGGGAGAGGTTGGCGTCGCAGCGCATCGAGCCCTGGTCCATGCGCACGTCGGACACGTCGAGGGCCTTCAGCAGGTCCCGCAGCGCGGTGACGTAGGCGCGGGCGACCTCGGGGGCGCGCTCGCCGGCACCGACGATCGGCTTGGTGACGATCTCGATGAGCGGCACCCCGGCGCGGTTGTAGTCGAGCAGCGAGTGGCTCGCCCCGTGGATGCGGCCCGTGGCGCCACCGACGTGCAGCGACTTGCCGGTGTCCTCCTCCATGTGCGCGCGCTCGATCTCCACGCGCCACGTGGTGCCGTCGTCGAGGACCACCTCCAGGTAGCCGTCGGTGGCGATCGGCTCGTCGTACTGCGAGATCTGGTAGTTCTTCGGCTGGTCCGGGTAGAAGTAGTTCTTCCGCGCGAACCGGCCCCACGGCGTGATCGAGCAGTTCAGCGCCAGGCCGATGCGGATCGCCGACTCCACCGCCGCCTGGTTGACGACGGGCAGCGAGCCGGGCAGGCCGAGGCACACCGGGCACACCTGCGTGTTGGGTTCGGCCCCGAACGTGGTCGGGCACGGGCAGAACATCTTGGTGGCGGTGTGCAGCTCGACGTGCACCTCCATGCCCATCACGGGCTCGAACTTCGCGAGCACCTCGTCGTAGGCGAGCAGATCATCGGACATGGCGGCAGTCATGCGCTCGATTTTAGACGGTGCCGCCATGCGGCGAACCGGCCCTCACGCGCGGCGTGACCTCACCCGAAGATGATCCGCATCTCCTCGTAGCGGTCCTTCGGCACCCGCTTGTGGTTGGCGAGCGCCTCGTCGAAACCGACCCGGGCGATGTCGGTTCCGTGCAGCGCCACCATGTGCCCCCACTCCTCGTCGGCGACGAGATCGGTGACCGCCATGCCCAGGCGGGTGGCGAGCACCCGGTCGAAGGCCGTGGGCACGCCGCCGCGCTGGATGTAGCCCAGGATCGTGGCGCGGGTCTGGATGCCGGTGCGCTCCTCGATCATCGGGGCGAGGACGTCGGCGATGCCGCCGAGCCGCGGCCGGTCGAACTCGTCGCGCCCCTTGTCGGAGTACGCCTCGGTCATCTCCGGCAGGGTGAATCCCTCCGCGACCACCACCATGGGGGCCCGGCCGCGGTCGCGGACGCTGGTGACCCATTCGCAGATCTGCTCGATGCTCTCGGGCTGTTCGGGGATGAGGATGGCGTGGGCACCCCCGGCGGTGCCGGAGTGCAGCGCGATCCATCCCGCCTCCCGGCCCATCACCTCGAGGACCATGCAGCGCTTGTGCGAGTTGCCGGTGGTGCGCAGCCGGTCGATCGCCTCGGTCGCGATCTCGACGGCGGTGTCGAAGCCGAAGGTGTAGTCCGTCTGGCCGAGGTCGTTGTCGATGGTCTTCGGCACCCCGACGATCCGGATGCCCTCCTCGAACAGCCGCTTGGACGCGGCGGCCGTGCCCTCGCCGCCGATGGCGATCACGGCGTCGACGCCCATGCGCTCGAGCGTGCGGGCGATGTTCTCCGCGCCGCCGTTCGGTCCCTGATAGGGGCCGAACCGGCTGGTGCCGAGAATGGTGCCGCCCTGATGCGACAATCCCCGGACCTTGCTGCGATCCAAGGGGATTGCGTCACCTTCCACCAAACCACGCCAGCCGTCGAGGAATCCGACGAACTCCTGGCCGTAGACGGTCCTGCCCTTGAGGACCGCTCCGCGGATCACCGCGTTCAGGCCGGGGCAGTCCCCGCCGCTGGTGAGAATGCCGATGCGCGTCATCCGTACCTCCGTGCCGGTCGTGCAGGTTGTCGGTGGCTCTCCCGGCAATACTGCCCCGGCGCGGCGCCCGCGGCATCCCGATCACGGGCGCCGCTCACCCCGGCACGACCAGTCCGGACTCGTACGCCAGTACCACCGCCTGCGCCCGGTCCCGCAGGTTCAGCTTCCCGAGCACCTTCCCCACGTGTGTCTTGACCGTCTGCTCCGCGACGAACAGGTGAGCGGCGATCTCCTGGTTCGACAGCCCGCGGGCGATCAGCTCGAGCACCTCGCGTTCGCGCGGGGTGAGCACGTCGAGCGCCCGATCGCGGCCGCGGCGCGGCGACCGCCGGCGGGTGACGTCCGCGATGAGGCGGCGCGTGACGGTCGGCGCGAGCAGCGCCTGGCCGTCGGCGACGACGCGGACCGCCCGGATCAGTTCGTCGGCGGGCGCGTCCTTGAGCAGGAACCCGCTGGCGCCCAGGCCCAGTGCCTCGTAGACGTAGTCGTCGATGTCGAAGGTGGTGAGCATCAGCACACGTGTCGGCGGATCGGTGCGCCCGGCGAGGATGTGCCGGGCCGCGTCGAGTCCGTTCATCTCGGGCATCCGCACGTCCATCAGGACCACGTCGGGTCGCAGGCGGGCCGCCTCCGCGACGGCCCGCCGGCCGTCCGGGGCGTCGCCGACCACGCTGATGTCGGGTTGGGCGGCGAGGAGGGCGCCGAAGCCCTGCCGCACCATGGCCTGGTCGTCGGCGATCAACACGGTGATGGGGGTCGCGGCTGCGCTCGGGTCCGTCACGGCCTCAGCCTAGGCCGCCGGGACGCGCGGCAGCTGCGCTCGCACCTCGAATCCACCGCCCGGGACGGGGTGGGCCACGAGCTGCCCTCCGACCGACAGCGCCCGGTCGACCATGCCGCGGATGCCGTTCCCGCCGCCGCGGTCCCCCGGTCCGGGCTCCGCGCGCCCGGGGCCGTTGCGCACGGTCACGCTCACCTCGTCCGGTCCGTACGCCACGCCGACCTGGACCGGTGCCCCGGAGGCGTGCCGGGCGGCGTTGGCGAGCGACTCCTGCAGGATGCGGTACACCGTGAGCGCGGTGGCGTCGGAGACACCCGCCGGGTCACCGTCCACCGCGGTGGACAGGACCATCCCGGCGCGCCGCGCCCCCTCGAACAGGTCGCCGAGCCGGTCGAGGCCGGGCTGGGGAGCCTGCGCCCGTTCGTCGCCGGCGCCGCTGCCGTCGGCGAGGTTGTCGCTCCGGAGCACGCCGAGCATGCCGCGCACCTCGTTGAGCGCCTCGCGCGCGGTCGCCCCGATGGATTCGAACTCCGCGCGCACCGGTTCGGGGACCTCGGGCAGGCGGTACGGGGCGCTCTGCGCCTGCACCACGACGAGGGACATGTGGTGCGCGACGATGTCGTGCAGGTCGCGGGCGATGCGGGCCTTCTCCTCGAGGATCGCGCGGCGGGCCCGCTCGAGTTCGCTGACCTCCTCCTGCCGGGCCAGCTGACGCCGGGAGAGCACGAGCCACCGCACGAGCAGACCGAACACCGCCATCGCGGTCAGGCCGAGCGCCCAGCCCCAGCCGTTCTGCCCCGGCACGTGGGTGAAGAACAGCACCACGGTGGCAGCCCACACGAGCCCGGCGACCTGCAGGGACGCGCGCATGCTCACCGCGACGAGCAGCGCGCACAGCACGAGGATGTGCACCACCTGCCAGGGATAGTCGTAGCCGGGGACGAGGTCGAAGGCGCGCGGGATCGCCAGCGCGGCCCCGGCCGAGACCGCCCACCCGAGGGCGGGATCGGTCCGGATCGCCACGAACGGCCCGGCCGCGAGCGCCGCGACGACGGGCATCAGCGGTGCGGGCACCTCGTGGGTGAGGTGCAACGTGGGCCACGCGACCGCGTACAGGATCAGCGTCGCCGCCACGATCGCGATCGTCCACCAGCGGCCTCGGCCGCGTTCTCTCGTCCAGCGCACGGCACCACGGTAGGCACGGGACGCCCGCACTGTCGTCATACCAGGGGGTGAGATCCGCCTGGCTCCGTGGGGGCAGACGGCCGCGGCCGGACCGCTCCGTCGCGGGATCCGCGGCGGTCCCCGTCGTTCCTAACGTCCGTGCCATGCGCAGACGAGCGACGACAGCGATGGTGGGTACGGCCGCGGCGCTGTGCCTGGGAACCGTTTGGGCGCAGGCGGGTCCGGAGGGGCAGCCGAGGCCGCACGGGGGCCCCACGGCGGCGACGGTGGCGGCGCTGTCCGACGGCGACACCGCGGCGGCGCTCGAGGCCTTCCCGACCGGCTTCGAGCCGGCGATGCACTACCGTCCGGTCACCGAGGACGGGATCCTGGTGGATCCCCTCGGGGGCTGCTCCTCCCCCGTTCCCCTGCCGGAGTTCTTCGAAACACCTTGCCGTGAACACGATCTCGGCTACGACCTGCTGCGATACGCCCGGTCGTCGGGACACGAACCGGGTCCGCAGGCGCGGCGCGGCCTGGACGCCCGGCTGAGCCAGCACCTGCACGAGGCGTGCCGCACGGCGGCTCCCGGCGACGGCTGGTGCGTCCTCACCGCGGATGTGGCGTCGATTGCCGTGCGGTTCAATTCGTGGCGGCAACGCGACGCGGCACCGGTTCCCGAGTCACCGCTGCCGTACGCGGCCGCGGTGTGGACGCTGGCCGCGGCGGCGCGGTGGGCGGTGCGATGAGTGCGCCCGCGGCGTCCGTGGCCGCGGACGCGGGGGTCGATTCGCTCGCGCGGCGCTGCCCGCGGGTGGCGACGACCGTGGCGGTGACGATCGCGGTGTGGGTCTCGCTCGCGCCGTCGCTGCTGCCCCGTGCGGCCCTGGCGCAGGCTGCTGCCTCCGGATGCGCCGCCGCGGCCGCGGCGGTGGCCGCCGGGGTGCGCCGCCGGCGGCACGGGGGATCCGCGCGGCCCGGGGCCGCGCGGCCGGTGGCGCTGGTCGTCGCGGCGGTCGCGCTCGGGTGGGCGGTGCTCGCCGCGGCGCAGTGGCAGGACGCGTTGCGGGCGTCGATGGGGCGACCACCCACCGGTCCGACGCACTGGATCGTTGTATGTACCTGTGCCCCATTGATATTCGCTGCATTACGGGTAATCGGCCGGGTTCCGGGGGCGTGGCACCGGCGGGCCGGCACCCGCGCGGTCGCGGCCACGGCCGTCACGGTCGCCGTGGGCATCGGCGTCGCGGTTGCGCCCGTGGGGGTCGGGCAGGCAGACCCGGTCGCGACGCCCGTCGCCGCCGCGGTGGCCGGCGGTCCGTCGTCCCTGGTGTCCTGGGCGTCCCTGGGCGACGAGGGCCGCCGTTTCGTGAGCCTCGACGCGCATCCCGGCGCGATCCGCACGTACGTGGGGCTCGGATCCGCTCCGGACGCCCGGTCGCGCGCCGCGCTGGCCGTGCGTGAACTCGACCGCGCCGGCGGGTTCGCCCGCGCCCACGTCGTGGTGGCGGTGCCCACCGGCTCGGGCTGGATCGACCCCGGCGCGGTGCGGGGGTTCGACACGGTGTTCGGCGGCGACGTCGCGCTCGTGGCGCAGCAGTACTCGGCCGCGCCGAGCTGGGTGACGTTCCTGTTCGACCGGAACGCGGCCGCGGCGTCGGCCCGCGCCCTCCTGACGGCCGTGCGCGCCCACATCGACACCCTGGACCCGGTCCGGCGCCCGCAGCTGCACGTGTACGGGCAGAGCCTCGGGTCGATCGGGGGCAGCGCCGCACTCGCCGATCACGCATCGGCCGCGGCGGGACCCTGCGCGGCGATCTGGGCCGGTCCACCGGCGGGCGCGGTGCGCACGGCCGGGGCGATCGTCACCGCGAACACGTCGGATCCGGTGGTGTGGTGGCAGCCGTCGCTGCTGTGGTCCCCGCCCGACCTGTCCCGCGCGCGACGCGACGCGCCCGTGCCGCGGTGGCTGCCGGTGGTCAGTTTCGTGCAGGCGACGCTGGACCTGCCGGTGGCGCTGGACGCGGCCCCCGGTCACGGGCACCGCTACGGCCCGGACCAGGCCCGGTGCGACCGCCCCTGACCGGGACGGCGCACCGGGCCTCGGCCGGACTCAGGCGACGATCGGGCCGCGTGCGGCCTCGAACGCGGCGCCGACGCGGTAGAGCCGCTCGTCGGCGAGCGCCGGGGCCATGATCTGCAGGCCGACGGGCAGCCCGTCGTCGGCGGACAGCCCGGACGGCACGGACATCGCGCAGTGCCCGGCGAGGTTGGTCGGCAGCGTGCACAGGTCCGACAGGTACATCGCCAGCGGATCGTCGACCTTCTCGCCGATCTTCCACGGGGTGAACGGGCTGGTCGGCGAGACGAGGACGTCGACCTGCTCGTACGCCTTCTCGAAGTCCCGCGCGATGAGGGTGCGGACCTTGAGCGCCTGCCCGTAGTAGGCCTCGTAGTAGCCGGAGGACAGCGCGTAGGTGCCGATCATGATGCGGCGCTTGACCTCCTTCCCGAACCCGGCGGCCCGGGTGGCGGCCATGACCTGCTCGGCGCTCATCGTGCCGTCGTCGACGCGCAGGCCGTAGCGCATGGCGTCGAAGCGGGCGAGGTTGGACGAGACCTCGGACGGCAGGATCAGGTAGTACGAGGCGAGCGCGTACTCGAAGTGCGGGCAGGAGACCTCGACGACCTCGGCGCCGAGCTCGGTGAGCGTGGCCACGGCCGCGTCGAAGGACGCCAGCACGCCCGGCTGGTAGCTGTCCGAGTGCAACTCCTTGACGACGCCGACGCGCAGGCCCTTCAGGTCGCCCTGCGCGCCCTCACGGGCCGCCCGGACGACCGGCCGGACGGGCGCGTCCACCGACGTGGAGTCGCGCGGGTCGTGGCCGGCGATCACCTCGTGCAGCAGCGCCGTGTCGAGCACGGTGCGGCCGCACGGGCCGCCCTGGTCGAGCGACGACGCGCACGCGACGAGGCCGAACCGGGAGACCGTGCCGTAGGTGGGCTTGGTGCCGACCGTGGCGGTGACGGCGGCGGGCTGGCGGATCGAGCCGCCGGTATCGGTGCCGATGGCCAGGGGCGCCTGGTAGGACGCCAGCGCGGCCGCGGAACCACCGCCGGAACCGCCGGGGATCCGGGTGGTGTCCCACGGGTTGCGGGTGGGACCGAAGGCGGAGTTCTCGGTGGACGATCCCATCGCGAACTCGTCCATGTTGGTCTTGCCCAGGATGGGGATGCCGGCCCGCCGCAGCTTCGTCGTCAGGGTCGCGTCGTACGGCGACATCCAGCCCTCGAGGATCTTCGAGGCGCACGTGGTGGGCATGTCGGTCGTGGTGAACACGTCCTTGAGGGCGATCGGCACGCCCGCGAGCGGCGATGCCGGGCTCTCGCCCGCGGCGACCGCGCGGTCGACCTCCGCGGCGGCGGCCAGCGCCTGCTCCCCCGCGACGTGCAGGAAGGCGTGGTAGTCGCCGTCGACCTCGGCGATGCGGTCGAGGTGAGCCTGGGTGACCTCGACCGACGAGACGTCGCCGGAGTGGATGCGGTCGGCGAGGTCGGCCGCGCCCAGCCGGGTCAGGTCGGTGCTCATTCGCCCTCCCCCAGGATCTGCGGGACGGAGAAGCGGCCGTCCTCGACGAGCGGCGCGGCGGCGAGCGCCTGCTCCGGCGTCAGGCCCGGACGCACCTCGTCGGGGCGGGTCACGTTGGTCACCGCGTTCGGGTTGGCCATCGGCGCCACATCGTCCGCAGCCACCTCCGACACGGCCTTGACGTGGCTGAGGATCGTATCCAGCTGGCCGGCGAACTCGTCGAGTTCGGCGTCGGTCAGCGCGAGCCGGGACAACCGGGCGAGGTGCGCGACCTCGTCACGGGAGATGGCAGGCACCTTCGGTGACCCCTTTCCGATGAAGAAACGAACGTCCCGTCCAGGGTAGTGCGTGCCGACCGGGACGGTTTCGCCGGTTCCCCGGACCCGCGCCGGCCGCCCGTCGTGTTGCAGTTCGGAGAAACACCTGTGTCGTTCGTGTGACAACGCCCGCGTGACCGGCGGTTTCCTGTCTCGTCTCGGCGCAGCACCGCCGGACCGGCATCCGGCGGTGCTGCGGGGGTGAAAAGATGGTGTCCGTCGCCGGCCGAGCGCCTCGGCCGTGACTTCGGAATCGGGGAAAGGACGCACGTGTCGTACCTGTTACGCGTCCAGCTTCCCGACCGTCCGGGCAGCCTCGGTTCACTCGCCGTCGCGCTCGGTTCGGTCGGTGCGGACATCCTCTCGCTGGACGTCGTCGAACGCGGCGCCGGCTTCGCGATCGACGATCTCGTCGTCGACGTCGACGCCGGGTCGCTGCCGGACACGCTCATCACGGCCGCCGAACGCCTCGAGGGCGTGACGGTGGACTCGATCCGTCCCTACGCGGGAATCCTCGACACCCACCGCGAACTCGAGCTGATCGATCAGGTCGCCGCCGCGCGCCACGATCGGCTGCAGGTGCTCGTCGACGGCGCGCCCCGGGTGCTGCGCGTCGGCTGGGCGACCGTCGTCGACACCGGCCCGTACGGGGTGTACCGGGTGGTCGGCAGTTCCGGCGCCCCCGAGACCCGGCCGGCGGAGGTGCCGTGGATGCCGCTCGAGAAGCCGGTGCTGCTCGACCACGAGGGCGAGTGGGTGCCCGACCTGTGGCGAGCGATGAACACGACCCTGGCGGCGGCGCCCCTGGGGACCCAGGGCCGGGTGCTGATGCTCGGCCGGCCCGGCGGCCCGGAGTTCCGCCCGTCCGAGGTGGCCCGGCTCGGCTACCTGGCCGGCATCATCGGAACCGTCCTCGGCTGAGCGGAACGGCTCAGACCAGCTCCCGGACCAGGGTGCTCAGCTCGACGCCGGGCACCGGCGTCCAGTCCCGCTCGGCGACGGGGACGAATCCGTTGCGGTCGTAGATGCGGCGCGCGTCGACCATGTCCGGCTGCGTGGAGAGCACCACGGCGCGATCGCCGCGATCGTAGGCGGTGTCGAGGACGTGCCGCACCAGCGCCGACCCGACACCCCGGCCCCGCGCCGACGGCGCGACGGCCAGCATCCGGAACTCGAGCTCGCCCTTCTCGGCGATGTTGGCGAAGCGCGACGCCGGCTCCGCCAGCGTCACGGACCCGACGATCTCGCCGTCGGCGAGCGCGACCACCACCTCGGCGTGCTTATCGCGGGTGGCGGTGTCGCGCAGACGCTCGGCGTACGGGTCGTCGGGCTCGACGAATCCGCCGCCGACGTACACGTCGACGGTGAGGGCGCCGACGGCGTCGTACTCGTCCGGGCTCACGTGTCTGATCTCGATCACTGGAGGACTATTGCAGTGCCCGCCCCTTCCACCCAAACGGTTTCCGGGCGATCTCCGTCACACCGGCTCCGGCCGCCGGTCAGCTCTCGAGCTCTCCGAACTCCTCCTCGATCGCGTCCTGGCCACCCGAGACACCGTCCGGACCGAGTTCGAGCAGCCGGCGGAACCCGTCCTCGTCGAGGACGGGGACGCCCAGCTCGGCCGCCTTGTCGGCCTTCGTTCCCGGGGCATCGCCGACGACGACGAACGCGGTCTTCTTCGACACCGACCCGGCCGCCTTGCCGCCGCGGAGCAGGATCGCCTCCTTGGCCTGATCCCGCGAGAAGCCCTCGAGCGATCCGGTGACGACGATCGACAGGCCCTCGAGGGTCCGTTCGATGGATTCGTCGCGCTCGTCGAGCATGCGCACCCCCGCCGCGCGCCACTTCTCGACGATCGCGACGTGCCAGTCGACGGCGAACCATTCACCCAGGGCCGCAGCGATGGTCGGTCCCACCCCCTCGACGGCGGCGAGCTCGTCCACGGACGCCTCGCGGATCCGGTCGAGGCTGCCGAATTCGGTGGCCAGCGCCCGCGCGGCGGTCGGGCCGACGTGCCGGATCGATAGTGCCACCAGCACCCGCCACAGCGGCTTGTCCTTGGCTGCTTGAAGATTCGCGAGCAGGCGCTTGCCGTTGGCGGACAGCGCCCCCGCCTTGGTGCGGAAGAGCGACGTCCGCAGCAGGTCGTCCGCGGTCAGGTCGAACAGGTCACCCTCGTCGGCGATCGCCCCGGCCTCGAGCAGCGCGGTGGCCGCCTCGTAGCCGAGCGCCTCGATGTCGAACGCGCCGCGGCCCGCGACGTGGAAGACCCGCTCGCGCAACTGCGCGGGGCAGTGCCGCTGGTTGGGGCAGCGCAGGTCCACGTCACCCTCCTTGGCGGGGGCGAGCGGTGTCCCGCACTCGGGGCATTCGGTGGGCATGACGAACTCGCGTTCGGTGCCGTCGCGCAGGTCCACCACCGGGCCGAGCACCTCGGGGATGACGTCACCGGCCTTGCGCAGCACCACGGTGTCGCCGATGAGCACGCCCTTGCGTGCCACCTCCGCCGCGTTGTGCAGGGTGGCGAGGGAGACCGTCGACCCGGCGACCGTGACCGGTTCCATGTAGGCGAACGGGGTGACCCGGCCCGTGCGGCCGACGCTGACGCGGATGTCGAGCAACGTGGTGGTCACCTCCTCCGGCGGGTACTTGTAGGCGATCGCCCACCGGGGTGCGCGCGAGGTGGTGCCGAGCCGGCGCTGCAGGGACACCTCGTCGACCTTGACGACGAGCCCGTCGATCTCGTGTTCGACGTCGTGGCGGTGCTCGCCCCAGTACCGCATCCGGGCGACGACCTCCTCGACGCCGACGACGCGGGCGGTGTGCCCGGAGACCGGCAGCCCCCAGGCGGCGAGGGCGGCGTAGGACTGCGACAGCGACACCGGCTCGAATCCCTCGGCGCGGCCGAGCCCGTGGCAGATCATCCCGAGGCGGCGCCGCGCGGTCACCGCGGGGTTCTTCTGCCGCAGCGATCCGGCCGCCGTGTTGCGCGGATTGGCGAACGGGGCCTTGCCCTCGGCGACGAGGGCGGCGTTGAGCGCGTGGAAATCCTCGAGCCGGAAGTACACCTCGCCCCGCACCTCGAGAACCCGGGGGACGGGGAATTCTTCGGTGGCGATGAGCCTTTCGGGGATGTCGTCGATCGTGAGAGCGTTGAGCGTGACCTCCTCCCCGGTGCGGCCGTCGCCGCGGGTGGCGGCACGGCGCAAGCGGCCGTCCTCGTACACCAGACTCAGCGCGACGCCGTCGATCTTCACCTCGCACAGGTAGTGCAGGTCCGGACCCGTCTCGGCCTCGACGCGGGAAACCCAGGCGCGCAGTTCGTCCTCGGTGAAGACGTTGTCGAGGCTGAGCATCCGCTCGAGGTGGTCGACGGCGGTGAAGTCGGTGGCGAAGCCCCCACCGACGAGCTGCGTCGGGGAGTCCGGGACGCGCAGGTCCGGGTAGTCGTCCTCGAGCTGCTTCAGCGCGCCGAGCAACTGGTCGAAGGCGCCGTCGGAGATGGTCGGCGCGTCGCGCACGTAGTAGCGGAACTGGTGCTCGCGCACCTCCTCCGCGAGCTGCTGCCAGCGCTCGCGCACGTCGGGCGGAGCTTGGGTGGGCGCGTCCGTCGATTCACTCACGCCGGAAAGACTAGTCGAGCGATACGACGTTCCCGGCCGCTCCGGAGCCGAGCGATTCCGGGTCGTCCGCGAACGCGGCGGCGACGTCGCGGGCGAGGCGCAGCGCCCGGCGCGCCCACGTGGGATCGGCGCCGGCCAGGCCGCAGCGCGGGGTGACCCCCACCGAGCGCAGCGTGGCGCGGGCGAAGCCGAGCCGGTCGATCAGCGTGAGCGCGGGGGCCGCGACGTCACGCCAGGTGGGGACGGCCGTGTCGGGTGCGGTGGACGGCACCAGCCCGAGCAGGAGGGTCGTTCCGGCGTCGATCAGCTCACCGATACCGTCGAGGTCGGCGGCGGTGAGCTGCGCGACGTCGAGGGCGACGGCGTCGACGCCGCTGCGGCGCAGCAACCCGGTGGGCACATCGGCGGCGCAGCAGTGCACCGCGACGGGCCGGCCGATCGCCGCGATCGCGGCCTCGAGCAGGTGCTGCGCCTCCGGCTCGGGAAGCGCCGGCACCGACTCGAGCTTCGTGCGTCCGGTCAGGGCCCCGGCGAGGACGGCGGGCAGCGCGGGCTCGTCGAGCTGGACTACCACGTCGGCGCCGAGGCGGCGAGTCAGTTCCGCGGCGTGCCGCGCCAGGCCCTCGCCGAGGGACTCGGCGACGTCGCGCACGGCGCCGCGATCGGTGAGCACCCGCCGGCCCCCGGCCAGCTCGGCGTGCGCGGCGAGGGTGAACGGGCCGGCGGACTGCACCTTCAGGAATCGACCGGGACCGAGACCCGCTGTCTCCCATGCCTCTTCGAGCGCATCGAGATCTCGGCGCAGCAGATCCCCGGCGCGGGCGGCGACCGCGCCGCGGCGACCGCCGAGCCGGTACCCGGTGGTGGACGTGTCGAGGTGCAGGTCGACCAGCAACGCGCCGGTGCGGCCGATGAGATCGGCCCCGAGCCCGCGGGCCGGCAGCTCGACCAGGTGCGGCAACGCCTCGAGCTCGCCGAGCACGGTCGCGGCCGATTCCCGGGCGTCGGTGCCGGGCCACGATCCGATGCCGGTTGCGACGCCGGACCAGGGGTTCGGGGTGTTCGCGGTCACCGGGACGTGGCCGCCGTGCCGGTACCGACGATGGTGCCGCTGCCGAGGACGACGTCGCCGCCCGCGTCCGGCCGGTACAGCACCACGGCCTGTCCGGTGGCGACGCCGGTGAGCGGTTCGCGCAGGGTCACCTCGAGACCGGTGCCGGCGGGCTCGGCGACGGCCGCCGCGACACCGCCGTGCGCGCGGACCTGCACGACGCATTCGACCGGTCCGGTCGGCGCGGCCCCGCTCGTCCACACCGCGCGCTCGGCACTGATCGCCCACACCTTCAGGTCTTCCGCGGTGCCCACCTTCACCGTGCCGGTGTCCGGCTCGATCGCGGTGACGTAGCGGGGGCGGCCGTCCGGGCCGGGACCGGCGATGCCCAGGCCCTTGCGCTGGCCGACCGTGAAGCCGTGCACCCCTTCGTGTTCGGCGAGCACGGCGCCGGACCGGGCGTCGACGACCCGGCCGGGACGCACCCCGATGCGGGCACCGAGGAACGCGCGGGTGTCACCGGAGGGGATGAAGCAGATGTCGTGACTGTCGGGCTTGTCCGCTACCGCGAGACCCCGCTCGGCCGCTTCGGCGCGGATCCGCTCCTTCGGGGTGTCCCCGACCGGGAACATCGCACGCGCGAGCTGGTCGGCCGTCAGCACACCGAGTACGTACGACTGGTCCTTGCCGGCGTCGACCGCGCGACGCAGGACACCGTCGTCGAGCCGGGCGTAGTGGCCGGTGGCGACCGCGTCGAAGCCGAGGGCGACGGCCCGGTCGGCGAGGGCCGCGAACTTGATCTTCTCGTTGCAGCGCAGGCACGGATTGGGGGTGTGGCCGGCGGCATAGGACTCGACGAAGTCGTCGATGACGTCTTCCTTGAACCGGTCGGCGAAATCCCAGACGTAGAACGGGATTCCGAGCACGTCGGCGGCGCGGCGCGCATCCCCGGCGTCCTCCTTGGAGCAGCAGCCCCGCGACCCGGTCCGCAGCGTGCCCGGCGCCGTGGACAGCGCCAGGTGCACGCCGACCACGTCGTGGCCGGCGTCGACCGCGCGGGCCGCGGCCACCGCCGAGTCCACGCCACCGCTCATTGCCGCGAGCACCCTCATCGACGTCACCTCTCTCGACTACCGGCGCCGGCCAGTCCGGCGGCCCGCGCCCGTCCCACCACCTGCGGCAGCGCCGCCACGACGGCCTCCACGTCGGCGCGAGTCGACGTGTGGCCCAACGAGAATCGCAACGACCCGCGGGCCGTGCGGGGGTCCGCACCCATTGCGACGAGCACATGGCTCGGCCGCGCCACCCCGGCGGTGCAGGCCGAACCGGTCGAGCACTCGATCCCGGCCGCGTCCAGCAGCATGAGCAGCGAATCGCCCTCGCAGCCGGGGAAGGTGAAGTGTGCGTTGCCGGGCAGGCGGTCCGCGCCGCGCGGGCCGTTGAGGACCGCGTCCGGGATCACGGCGGTCACACCGGCGATCAGTTCGTCGCGCAGCGTCGTGAGCGCGACGGTGCGTTCGCCGAGTTCGGCCGTCGCCTCGCGCAGCGCCGCGGCCATGCCGGCGATCCCGGCGGTGTCGTGGGTTCCCGACCGTACGTCGCGCTCGTGTCCGCCGCCGTGGGTGAGGGGCACGCACGGCACCTGCCGGCCCAGCAGCAGGGCACCGACGCCCTGGGGACCGCCGAACTTGTGCGCGGCGATCGTCATGGCGGCCAGCCCGCTCGCGGCGAAGTCCACGGGCAGATGACCGACCGCCTGCACGGCGTCGCTGTGCACGGGCACCCCGTACTCGGCGGCGACCGCGGTGAGCTCGGCGACGGGCATCACGGTGCCCACCTCGTTGTTGGCCCACATCACCGACACCAGGGCCGTCTCGTCGGCGTGCTCGGCGAGGGCCACCCGCAGCGCATCCGGCTCGACCCGTCCGTCGGCGTCGACGGCCAGCCAGGTCACCTCGGCGCCCTCGTGCGCGACGAGCCACTCGACGGCATCGAGCACGGCGTGGTGCTCGACGGCGCTCGCGATCACCCGGCGACGGCGCGGATCGGCGTCGCGGCGCGCCCAGTAGATGCCCTTGACCGCGAGGTTGTCGCCCTCGGTGCCGCCCGAGGTGAAGACGACCTCGGAGGGACGCGCGCCGAGGTCCGCGGCGATGGACTCCCGGGCCTCCTCGATGCGGCGCCGCGCCGCGCGGCCCGACCCGTGGAGGGACGACGCGTTGCCGACCGTCGCGAAGACCTCCGTCATCGCCGACACGGCCGCGGGCAGCATCGGGGTGGTCGCGGCGTGATCGAGGTAGACGGTCTTCGAGGTGCCGGAGGCTCCGGCGGGGTTCGAGGTCATGACCGAACCAGGATAGCGGGTCGGGGCTCGCGCCCGTCGCGCTCACCGTCCGGCCCGGAGCTCCTCGCGACCACGGGTGTCGTGGGCGGCGGCGGCCCGGCCGAGCCTGGCGAACTCGGCGCCGTCGTCGTGCCGGCGGCGCGCGGACCGTTCACACCGCGCGGCGAGGTCGCGGCGATCGGAGCCGGGCCGCTCGAGCGGAGCGAGCACCACCTCCGCCACCACGCCCCGGTGCCGCAGGAGCCGTCGCAGCGACGCTCCCATCGTCTCGTCGCCGACGAACGCCGGGCCGGTGGCGATCGTCCCGGCGGCGTCGGCGTACCGGAGCCCGACCGGCTGCACCGGGCGCTGCGCGTCGATCGCGGCCTGGAACAGTGCCGGACGGAACCCGCCGTATGCCCTGCCGCACCACGTCGTGCCCTCCGGGAACGCCGCGATCCGCTCCCCCGCCAGGAGGCGGTCGCGGATCCGCGACACCACGACGGGCAGGTCGCGCAGACGCTCGCGCTCGATGGGGATGACCCGCATGCGGCGGGCCAGCGCGCCGAGCAGCCCCCACTCGAGCAGGTCGCTGCGCGCGACGAACCCTGCCGGGGCAACCGCGGTGAGCACGAGCACGTCGGTCCAGGACACGTGCGGGGCGACGACGAGCACGCCCCCGCATCCCCCGTTGCCCCGGCCGTCGCGGTCCCGCAGGTCGGTCACCGTCAGCCGCAGCCCGGCACAGCGCAGCAGCACGCGGGCGAACGCACGCTGGGCGGCGAGGCGCCCCGGGCGGGGCAGGAGCCGGCCGGCCGTCAGCAACGGGGCGGTCGCCAGCACCGCCACCACGAGCACCCAGCGGGCCGCCGCCGTGACGAAACTCACTCGCCCCGGATCGGCCGGAAGGCAGCCGGTGCCGCAGGGACTGGCCGGCATCCAGGCGTGGGCGCGGGTGTTCACGCCCGCGCTCCTGCGGCCGCCTCGGCGCTCTCGGCGGCGGTCCGCAGCCGCTCGAGGTAGCGCGCGTTGGCTCCGGCGAGGCTCTGCAGCGCGACGAAGTCGGCCACCCCGAAGTCGGGGTCGTGGGCGGGCTCGCCGCAGATGCGAGCACCGAGCCGCAGATACCCGCGCAGCAGCGGCGGCAGCACCGGCCGCGTGGGTGACGGGATGTCGTCGAGGGGGCGGCCGTCGACGACGACCGGGGTCCGGGGAAGCACCCGCCGGGCCGGCTCGACGGAGTGCCGGGCCAGCAGCACGTCGCGCACGCCCCGGACGTTGGCGCCGGGCACGTCGGACGGGTGGGTGCGCATCGGCACCGACACGCAACCCATGACCCAGTTGTGCCCGGTGAGTTGCAGGTAGTGCAGGATCCCGGCCCACATCAGCGACAGGACCGAGCCGGAGCGGTGGGCGGGGTCGACGCAGGCGCGGCCCATCTCCACCGCCCGCAGACCGTCGGGATCGAGGGCGGTGAGATCGAATTCGGTGGCGGTGTAGTAGCCCCCGGCGGCGCGTGCGGCACCCGGCGGCAGCATCCGGTAGCAGCCCACCACCGCGCCGGTGTGGTTCTCGCGCACCAACAGGTGGTCGCAGTACTCGTCGAAGCGGTCGGCGTCGATGCCCGCGGGCATGCCTGCCGGGAGGTGGAATCCGGGTTCGGCGGCGAAGACGCGGTAACGCAGCCGCTGCGCGGCCTCACGATGTTCGCGGTCGGCGGACACGAGCAGGGAGTACCGCGGCCCCGACAGCACCGCCTCCGACAGTCCCGGGTTCCGGGCCGGCACCAGCAAAGTGGTCATGGCGCAATGTGTATCGAGCCGGTACGTCGCGGCAGGGGCGGCACGGTGTCGCCTCCGTGCACGTCCGGTGAACATGCCCGGGTACGCGTGCGGCCCCGCACCCTGGACGGGTGCGGGGCCGTGGCGGGACCTCGGGGATCAGCCCTTGTGCTTCTTGATCTCCTCGGTCAGCTGCGGAGCGACGTTGAACAGGTCGCCCACGACGCCGTAGTCCGCGATCTCGAAGATCGGGGCCTCTTCGTCCTTGTTGACCGCGACGATCGTCTTCGACGTCTGCATGCCGGCCCGGTGCTGGATGGCGCCGGAGATGCCCAGCGCCACGTACAGCTGCGGCGAGACGGTCTTGCCGGTCTGACCGACCTGGAACTGGCCCGGGTAGTAGCCGGAGTCGACGGCGGCGCGGGAGGCACCGACGGCGGCACCGAGCGAGTCGGCGAGGTCCTCGACGACGCTGAACTTGTCGGCGCTGCCGACGCCGCGGCCACCGGAGACGACGATCGACGCCTCGGTCAGCTCGGGACGGTCGCCGCCCACGATCGGGTTGCGCGCGGTGATCTTGACCGCGTTCTCCTCCTGCGCCGGAACCTCGACGTCCACGCGCTCGGCGGCGCCGGCCTGCGGCTGCGCCTCGACGGCACCCGGACGCACGGAGACGACCGGCACCTCGCCGTTGGCCTTGGCGTCGACGGTGTACGCGCCACCGAAGATCGAGTGCACGGCCGAGCCGTCGGACTTGACGTCGATGACGTCGCAGAGCAGGCCGGAGCCGATACGCGCGGCGAGGCGGCCCGACACCTCCTTGCCCTCGACGCTGGCCGCGGTGATCACCGCGGCGGGGCTGGCGGACTCCACGAGCGAGGCCAGCACGTCGACCTTCGGGGTCACCAGGTAGCCCTCGATGTCGTCGGACTCGGCGGCGTAGACCTTGGCGGCGCCGGCGGCGGCGAGCGCGTCCTGCAGCTTGTCGGCGGTGCCGGCCGGACCGGTCACGACCGCGGCGGGCTCACCCAGCGCACGGGCGGCGGTGATCAGCTCGGTGCTGACCTTCTTCAGCGCGCCCTCGGCGTGCTCGACGAGCACGAGTACTTCTGCCATTGCTCTTTCTCTCCCTTGGTATGTCTGCTGTGTCGCGTGGGCGCGATCAGATGATCTTCTGGCCGACGAGGTACGCGGCGATCTTGCTGCCGCCGTCGCCCTCGTCCGCGACGCGCTCACCAGCGGTACGCGGGGGCTTCGGGCTGACACCGGTGACGGTGCTGCCGGCGTTGGCCACGCCGAAGATCTCGGGGTCGAGCCCGATGTCGGCGAGAGTGAGGGCCTGAACTTCCTTCTTCTTGGCGGCCATGATGCCCTTGAAGGACGGGAAGCGGGGCTCGTTGATCTTCTCGGTGACCGAGACGATGGCCGGCAGCGTGGCCTCGAGGGTGAAGACACCCTCGTCGGTCTCGCGCTCGCCGCTGACCTTGCCGTCGGCGACGTTGAGCTTGCGCATGTGGGTCAGCTGCGGCAGGCCGAGGTACTCGGCGATGATCGCCGGCACGGCGCCCATCCGGCCGTCGGTGGCCTCGTTGCCGGCGATGACCAGGTCGACGCCCTCGATCTGGCCGAGAGCCGCCGCGAGCGCGTACGCGGTCTGGATCGCGTCGGAGCCGTGGATGGCCGGGTCGTTGACGTGGATGGCCTTGTCGGCACCCATGGACAGCGCCTTGCGGATCGCGTCGGTGGCGCGGTCCGGACCGGCGGTGAGCACGGTGACCTCCCCGCCGTCGCGCTCCTTGATGAGCAGGGCTTCCTCGACGGCGCGCTCGTTGATCTCGTCGAGCACCGCGTCGGCGGCCTCGCGATCGAGCGTGAAGTCGCCGTCGCTGAGCTTGCGCTCGGACCACGTGTCGGGGACCTGCTTGATCAAAACGACGATGTTCGTCATGGGTCTACGTCGACCTCCTGTGTATGACTGCCTGGGATCGGCGAGGCGCAACGCCTTGACCGAGCTCTCGTGCTTCGCACGGGGGTGTGCGATAGATTACCTCACGCTAAGTTACTCGCTGGTAACTTGGTTGGGAACCTCGTTCACCATAACCACACGAAGGGAGCCGCACGGCTGTGATCTGGACCACCGATGACGAGGTCGACAAAGGTGGGGCTAATGTCTGGGCGGTGAGCGAAACCCCCGTCCCCGCCGGCGACGCCCCTCAACTGCCACTCACCGGCGAGCGCACCGTTCCCGGTATCGCGGAGGAGAACTACTGGTTCCGCCGCCACGAGGTGGTCTACCGCGACCTGCTGCCCCGGTGCGCCGGCCGCACCGTGCTCGAGGCGGGCGCCGGCGAGGGCTACGGCGCCGACATGATCGCGGGCGTCGCCACCGCCGTCGTCGGCCTCGACTACGACGAGAGCGCCGTCGCGCACGTGCGCGCCCGCTACCCGCGCGTGGACATGCGGCACGCCAACCTCGCTGATCTGCCCCTCGCCGACGCCTCCGTGGACGTGGTCGTCAACTTCCAGGTCATCGAGCACCTGTGGGACCAGTCCGGGTTCCTGCGCGAATGCCACCGTGTGCTCCGGGACGGCGGCGAACTGCTGATCAGCACCCCCAACCGCATCACGTTCTCCCCCGGCCGCGACGCCCCGCTCAATCCGTTCCACACCCGCGAGCTGAACGCCGCCGAGCTCACCGAACTGCTCGAGGGCGCCGGCTTCCGCGTCGCCCTGACGACCGGGGTGCACCACGGCCCCGCCCTGCGCGACCTCGATGCCAAGCACGGCGGCTCCTTCATCGACGCCCAGATCGAGCGCGCTCTCGCCGGCGAGCCCTGGCCCGCCGGCCTGACCGCAGACGTCGCGGCCGTGACCGTCGACGACTTCCTCCTCGCGCCCGAGAACATCGACGCCAGTCTCGATCTCGTCGCGATCGCGGTGAAGGATCCGGCGCGGTGACCACTCCCGCCACCCGGCGGGAACCGGGACTGTTCGCGCTCGTGCTGCACTCGCACCTGCCGTGGCTCGCCCACCACGGTCGCTGGCCGGTCGGCGAGGAATGGCTCTACCAGTCCTGGGCCGCGACGTATCTCCCGGTGACCGACGTCCTGCGCCGGCTTGCCGCCGAGGGCCGCACGCGGCTGGTCACCCTGGGCGTGACGCCCGTGCTGGCCGCTCAGCTCGACGACCCCCACTGCCTGACCGGGATACACCACTGGCTCGGCAACTGGCAGCTGCGCGCCCACGAGGCCGCAGGCATGCGGGAGCCGGCCTACCGTGCGCTCGGAGCCCGCGAGCACCGGCAGGCCGCCGCAGCCCTCGAACAGTTCGAAACCCGTTGGCGCCACGGCGGATCCCCCGTCTTCCGCGAACTCGTCGACGCCGAGGCGGTCGAACTGCTGGGCGGGCCGCTGGCCCACCCCTTCCAGCCTCTGCTCGATCCCCGCCTGCGGGCGTTCTCGCTCGCCGAGGGCCTGGCCGACGCGCACGCCCGCTGGGCGCACACACCGCGGGGCATCTGGGCGCCCGAGTGCGCGTTCACCCCCGGCATGGAGGCCGGATACGCCACCGCCGGCGTCGGGCACTTCATGGTGGACGGTCCCGCCCTGCGCGGCGACACCTCGCTCGGCCGGACCGTGTGGGACTCCGACGTCGTCGCCTTCGGCCGGGACCTGCAGGTGTCCTACCGGGTCTGGTCGCCGAAGTCCGGCTACCCGGGCCACCCCGCCTACCGGGACTTCCACACCTACTGCCACGACACCGGGCTCAAGCCCGCCCGCGTGACCGGCCGCACCGTCGCCCCACAGGACAAGGCGCCCTACGACCCCGATCTGGCGTCCGCGGCCGTCGACCGCCACGTGGCCGACTTCGTCGACACGATCCGCGGCCGACTGCGCCGCGAGTCCGACCGCATCGGGCGCGACGCCCTGGTGGTCGCCGCCTTCGACACCGAGCTGTTCGGTCACTGGTGGCACGAGGGCCCGCTGTTCCTCGAACGGCTGCTCCGGGCGCTGCCGGAGGCGGGCATCGAGGTGGGCACTCTCGCCGACGCACGCGACCGCGGGTACGTGGGAGCACCCGTCGAACTGCACGACACCTCGTGGGGGTCCGGGAAGGACTGGCGGGTGTGGGCCGGCGAGCAGGTACGCGACCTCGTACAGCTCAACGAGGAGGTCGTGCGCACCACGCTCGACACCCTCGACAAGGCCCGCGGCGCCGCCGGGGCCGGGCGCCCCGCGCTGCGCAACCGGGTGCACGACCAGATGCTGCGCGAGGCGCTGCTGACGGTGTCGAGCGACTGGGCGTTCATGGTCAGCAAGGACACCGCGGCCGGCTACGCGCGGGACCGGGCCCACAAGCACGCCCACGCGTTGCGCGAGATCGCCGCGGCGGTCGCCGCAGGCCGCGACGAGACGGCGGCGGGCCTGGCCGCCGGCTGGAACCGAGCCGACAGTCTGTTCCCCGGGCTCGATGCCCGCCGCCTGCCCGACCGGATGGGAGCCCCCTCGTGAAGGTGCTGATCGTCTCCTGGGAGTACCCGCCCGTCGTCGTCGGCGGCCTCGGCCGGCACGTGCACCACCTCGCCACCGAGCTCGCCGCCGCCGGCCACGAGGTGGTCGTGCTCTCCCGGCGGCCGACCGGCACGGACGCCACCACCCACCCCACGATCAGCCACATCGCCGAGGGCGTGCTCGTGGTGGCCGTCGCCGAGGACCCGCCGCACTTCGACTTCGGCGAGGACATGCTCGCCTGGACGCTCGCGATGGGTCATGCCATGGTGCGGGCGGGGCTGAGCCTGACCAAGGGCGGCATCGGCGACGGCTGGTACCCGGACGTGGTGCACGCGCACGACTGGCTCGTCGCACACCCCGCCGTCGCGCTCGCCGAGTTCTTCGACGTACCGCTCGTGTCCACCCTGCACGCAAGCGAGGCCGGCCGGCACAGCGGCTGGCTGTCGGGCCGCGTGAACCGGCAGGTGCACTCGGTGGAGTGGTGGCTCGCCAACGAATCCGATCGGCTCATCACGTGTTCGGCATCGATGAACGAGGAGGTCGCCGCGCTCTACGGGCCGGACCTGCCGCCGGCGACGGTGATCCGCAACGGAATCGACGTCACCGCGTGGTCCTTCCGGGAGCGGGCGCCGCGTTCCGGGCCGCCGCAGCTGCTGTTCGTCGGCCGGCTCGAGTACGAGAAGGGCGTGCAGGACGCGATCGCCGCCCTGCCCCGGATCCGGCGCACGCACCCCGGTACCACCCTCGTCGTCGCCGGGGAGGGCACCCAGTTCGACTGGCTGCGCGAGCAGGCGCGCGTGCACCGCGTCGCGCGGTCGGTGACGTTCGTCGGCAACCTCGACCGCATCGAGCTGCTGGGCTGGCTGCACCGCGCCGATGCGATCGTCCTGCCGAGCCGCTACGAACCGTTCGGGATCATCGCACTCGAGGCCGCGGCCACCGGGACGCCCCTCGTCGCGTCGACGGCCGGCGGCCTCGGTGAGGCCGTCGTCGACGGCTCGACCGGACTCTCGTTCGCACCCGGCGACGTCGCCGGGCTGGCGTCGGCGGTCCGGCGGACCCTCGACGACCCCGCGGCCGCCCAGCGACGGGCGCGGGCGGCGCGCGAGCGGCTCACGGAGGACTTCGACTGGCGGCTGGTGGCCACCGAGACCGCGCAGGTGTACTCGGAGGCGAAACGTCGCGTGCGCCATCCGCTTCCGCGGCCGACGATTCCCCAGCGGCCATTGCCCGACCGGTGACCGGCGTTGCCGGCCCGGGTCACCGGGACGGCAGCAGCGGAGGCTCGCGGTGTGCCCAGGGCCGGGCCCGCTCGAGCTGTGCCGCGAGCGACAGCAGCAGTCCCTCCGAGCCCAGCGGCCCGAGAAACTGCACGCCCAACGGCAATCCCGCCGCGGTCCAGTGCAGTGGCACCGAGATCGCCGGGCGCCCGGTGATGTTCGCGAGCTGGGTGTACGGCGTCCGGGCGAGGTTCTCGTCGACGATGCGGTCCATCAGCCCCGCCCACCGCGCCGCGCGGCCCAGCCGCGCCGTCACGATCAGGCGCGCGGCCCCCTGGAGCGCGGGCGGCGTGGCCAGTTCCCCCACGCGCGCCGGCGGATACGCCAGGGTCGGCGTGAGCAGCACGTCGTACCGCTCGTGGAACACGCCGAGCTGCTGCGTATACCCGTTCCACCGGCGCAGCGAGGCGAGATAGTCCGAGGGCCGCACGGAGTCGCCGAGCGCGGCGAGGAACCGCGTGTCGGGCTCGAACGCGTCGGGGGCGCACCCGGTGCGCTGGCGCGCCTGCCGGACATCGGCGGCGAGCCAGGCGAACCACATCGTCAGCCAGTCGGTGGACAGCCGCCGCTCGTCGATCCCCGTCGCCGCGGGTTCGACCGCGTGGCCCAGCTCGGCGAGCAGCGCCGCGGCGTCCTCGACGGCCGTGACGGCCTCCGGGTCGACGCCGGTGCCGATCGGGGAGTCCGTCGCGAACCCGATGCGCAGCGTCCGCGGTGGGGTACTCGCCGCGGACGCATACGACTCCTGCGGTGCCGCCGTGAGATAGGGCCCGTTCGGGTCCGGACCGGCCAGCACGTCGAGCATGGCTGCCGCGTCGCGCACCGTGCGCGTGACGACCCCGTTGCTGACCGCCCCGTGCCGGTCCTCGTCCACCTCGGGACCGCTCGGCACCAGGCCCCGGCCCGGTTTGAGGCCGACCAGCCCGCAGCAGGCGGCCGGAATGCGGATCGAGCCGCCGCCGTCGTTCGCGCCGGCCGCCGGGACCACGCCGGCGGCGACCGCCGCCGCGGATCCGCCGGAGGACCCGCCCGGCGTGTGCGCGGGATTCCACGGATTGCGGGTGGGACCGTTCGCCACCGGCTCGGTCACCCCCTTGACCCCGAACTCCGGAGTGTTCGTCTTGCCGAAGAGGACGAGGCCCGCGTCCAGCCAGCGATCGACGACCACCGCATTGCGCGCGGCGGGCAGCTCCGCCAGGGACCTGCTCCCGCTCCCGGTCGGAACCCCCGCGACGTCCTGGAGAAGATCCTTGACCAGGAACGGCACACCCGCGAACGGACCCTCGAGGCGTTCCCCGGCCCGGCTGCGCGCCTGCTCGTCGAGCCGGCGTACGACGGCGTTCAGTGTGGGCTCCACCGCCTCGAGCCGGGCGAGGGCCGCGTCGAGCAGTTCGCGCGGCGTGACCTCGCGGCGGGTGACGAGTTCGGCGAGCCCCACGGCGTCGTAGCGGCGGTAGTCGGCGTAGTCCATCGCAGGCGCCCGGATCAGGAACCGGGTTCCGCCGCCGGTTCGCGGCCTGCCTTCTTGCGCGCGATGTCCTCGAGCGCGGCGACGTACGCGGCCCGGTCGGCGGCACCGGACTCCCAGTCCGTGCGGCGGTTCCTGACCACCTTGGCCGGCGATCCGACCGCGATGCTGTAGTCCGGGATGTCGCCCTTGACCACCGCGTGCGCGCCGAGGACGCAGCCGCGGCCGGTGCGGGTGCCGCGCAGCACCGTGACCTTCGTCGCGATCCAGGTGTCGGGTCCGATCCGCACGGGGCTCTTGACGATCCCCTGATCCTTGATCGGGTACGTGATGTCCTCGGTGCGGTGGTCGAAGTCGCAGATGTAGCACCAGTCGGCGACGAGCGTGGAGGCGCCGATCTCGATGTCGAGGTAGGTGTTGACGACGTTGTCCTTGCCGAAGACCACCTTGTCGCCGATGCGCAGCGACCCCTCGTGACAGCGGATGGCGTTGCCGTCGCCGATGTGCACCCACCGGCCGATCTCGAGCCGGGACAGCTCGGGGACGGAATGGATCTCGACGTTCTTGCCGAGGAACACCATGCCGCGCAGGATCACGTGCGGGTTGGCGAGCTTGAACTTGGCGAGCCGGTAGTACCGGACCAGGTACCACGGCGTGTACGCCTTGTGCGCCAGCACCCATCGCAGCGAATCGACGGTCAGGAATCGGGCCTGATCGGGGTCCCGCCGACGAGAACCCCGCCACCTCGTGCGCAACGGTGCGCCCCACATGCTCGTCATGGTTGCCAGCGTACGGTCCGCCTCGCGCATCGAGTGCGCCACCCGGCCCGATAGTGTGGCCCATCGGGTCATTCGAGCCATGGCGAGGAGATGAGTGATGCGGGCTGCCCTGCGGACGGTGATGCTGACGGCCTCGGCGGCACTGGTGTTGACCGGATGCGGCAGCGACGGCGGCCCGGTCGACGTCTTCGCCGCCGGGGCGTGGCCGGGTCGGTACGCCGACGCCCGCAACAGCAACACCGCGACCGCCGACGGGCTGCGCGACCTCGCGCCCGCCTGGTCACGTCCGGTCGGCGGCGCCGTCACCGCGCCCGCGAGCGTCGCGGCGAACGGGCAGATCTTCGTCACCGCCGCGACCACCGCCGGCTGCAACCTCGTCTCGTTCCAGATCGACACCGGCCGCAAGCGCTGGTGCACCCGCCTCGCGCCGGGTGTCACCGGGGTGACTCCCACCGCCGACGGCGTGGCCAACATCTACGTCGGCGAGGAGGGGGCGATGGTGTCGTTCAACGAGCACGGCCAGCGGCGCTGGCGGATCCCGGTGAGCGGGACGCCGGGCACCGCGCAGTTCACCGGTGACGGAAACCTCGTGTTCGTCACGCATTTCGGTCAGGTCAACGTGCTCGACCCGCAGACCGGCAGGCACGCCGCCCCGATCTTCGACCTCGTGCCCACCCCCGGGGTGGCGGACGGGACGAACGTGCCGCGGTTGCCCAACGACCACGGTCTGGCCGCATGTTTCGGCGGATCGGAGGACTGCCCGGTGGCCACCACCCCGGCGGTCGATCTCGGGACCGGCCGGATTCTGGTGACGCTGTGGCGGCCGGGCGCCGATCGCGCCGCCGTCGTGTCGATGCGCTACACCGGCGGCGACGATGCGCGGGTGGTCGAGGAGTGGTCGCAGACGGAGCTTCCGGGCGGCGCGACGACCAGTCCCGTGCTGTCCGCGGACGGCGCCACGGTGTACGTGCACGACGGCGAGGGAGCCCTGTGGGCCCTCGACGCCGGGACCGGGACGCCGCGGTGGAGCCACGACCTCGGGTACACGGCCTCCACCGGACCGGCGGTGTCCGCCGACGGACTGCTGATCCTCGCGCCGGGGGGCCGGACCGGCGACCTGGCGGCGCTGCGCGACACCGGTGAGGCGGCCGAACTCGTGTGGCGCCGCGGCGACGTGCGCCAGCTGGGGGTACCGGCGCTGACCGCCGACGGCATCGGATACACGGTGGCCCGAGCCGACGACGGGTTGGCGGCGCTGGTGTTCGACGCCGCCAGCGGGGAGACGCTCGACGAGGAGACCCTGCCCGGCGCGGCCGGATTCTCGGTCGGCACCGCGGTCGGGCCGGTCGGCGAGTTCGTCACGGCGACGCTGCCGGGCGACGTGTACGTGCTCCGCTGACCTTTCGCCGCGGACGGCGATCGCTCAGCCGGCGATCTGGATGAGATTGCCGCAGGTGTCGTCGAAGACGGCGGTGGTGATGCCGCCCATCTCGAGGGGCTCCTGGGTGAATCGCACCCCGAGGCTGCGCAGCCGCTCGTACTCGGCGTGCACGTCGTCGACCGCGAACGAGGTGAACGGGATGCCGTCGGCGACGAGGGCCTCCTTGAACGGCCGGACGGCGGGATGGCCGTCGGGCTCGAGGACCAGTTCCGGTCCGTCCGGCTGCTGCGGCGAGACGACGGTGAGCCACCGCGCCTCGCCCAGGGGGACCTCGGTCTTCTTCACGAAACCCAGGACGTCGGTGTAGAAGGCGAGCGCCTTGTCCTGGTCGTCGACCAACACGCTGGTGAGAGTGACCTTCACTGCGACTCCTTTCGGTGCGCGACCGTCCATCGGTCGGCGAGGCCCTGCAGTGGTGCAACGTCCACGTGGTGGAACTTCGATCGCCCCTCGCGGCGGGTCCGGACCAGCCCGGCCTCCTCGAGGATCGCCAGGTGCTGCGAGATCGCCTGCCGGGACGAGCCCAAGCCGTGCCGCGAGATCAGTCGTGTGCACAGCTCGAACAGCGTCTGGCCGTCCCGGTCGACGAGCTCGTCGAGGATGGCCCGCCGGGTCGGATCCGCCAGCGCTTTGAAGACGTCGACCACACCGTCGAGAATACGCAAGTATTTGCTTGCATATCAAGACCCGCGCCGGAACGACCCACCCGGCCGGGGCACGGCTCAGCGACTGGGTTCGCAGACGAACGCCGTCGGGGTGCGGCCGATCCGCGTCAGCACGACGCTCAGCGACCGCGATCCGCGCAGCTTCAGCCGCGGCCGGAGCACCGCAGGATCGACGTCGACCCCCCGCACGAGAATCTCCGCCACCCCACAGTCCATCGACGAGAGCGCTTGCCGCAGCGCCTTTTCCGTGTACTTCAGTCGATCGAGGACGCGGAATCCCCGCACCCCCGCGGGGAGGGTGTCGCCGGTGAGATACGCGATCCGCGGATCGAGCTGCCACAGGCCGTGGGCGGCCGCGTAGTGCCGCACCAGCCCCGCACGCACGACCGCCCCGTCGGGATCGACGATCCACTCCCCCGGTTCCCGCTCGGGGATCTCGTCCGGCTGCGCGTCGGTGATCTCGAATACGGCGCCGTCCGAACGCAACACACTCGCCCGTCGCCGCACGCCCGGCGTGGCCAGACCCGGGGAGTACAGGCATGCCTCGCGGACACCGCCGTCGAGCGAGACCACCTCGACCTCCCCCGCCCAGTTCAGCGCATCGAAATCCAGTCCGGGGGCACACTTGACGGCCAGGTCGCGTCCGGCGTAAGCGTCGAGCAGGTCGGGCAGCGGCGGCATCAGGGCCGCCGGGTCGTGCGTGCGCCGGCCCTCGGAACGGCGGGCCGGATCGGCGATCACGGTGGTACCGCGGGTGATCGGGCGCAGCGCATCGGCGCGGGCCAGCGCCGCCGCGGGCACGTTGTGGGCGGACATCGCGAGGCGAACCGGGTCGAGATCGCTGCCGACCACCGCCTCCGCGACCCCCACCAGGGCCGCCAGCTCGGCACCGATCGAGCACGTCACGTCGTGGACGCACCGTCCGGCGAGCCGGCGGGCCCGGTGCGCGGCGACGGGCGCCGGCGTCGCCTGCTGCAGCGCGTCATCGGTGAACAGCCAGCCGCCGCCGGCGGGCAGCTTCGCGACCGCCCTGCGGCGCAACAGCACCGTCTCGGTCAGCGGCGCGGCCCGGCCGGCGAAACGCGTACGCGCCCAGCCGATGTCGGCTAGGCGCGTCCGCGTGGACAGCTCCCGGGCGGCCACCTCCGCGAGATCGACCGTGCCCTGCACCGAACGCAGGTACGCGACGTCGGCGAGGGTGAACTCGTAGCCCACACTACTTGCCGGGCTTCACGCCGGTGATCATGACGTTGTAGAAGAAGCTGCGCGGGACCACGTGCCTGAGGACCTTCTCGTCCACCCAGCTGAGCGTGCGCCACCCGCCGAACGCGAAGCGCGCCCAGCCCCAGCCCAGCTTCTCCGCGGGCACCGCGGCCTCGAACGTGCGGACCGGCCAGCCCAGCAGCGCGGCCGCGAACTCCTCGCTGCTCGCCTTCACCTCCACCGCGCCGGCCGAAGCCGCCGTCCGCTCCAGGTCCGACGGGTCGAAGGTGTGCAGGTCGACGACCGCCTCGAGCGCCGCGGCACGGGAGGACTCGTCGAGTTCGGCCTGCGGCCGCCGCCAGTCCCGCAGGAACGGCAGCTTCGTGACGTTGGTGGTGGCCTCCCACGTGAGGCGGCCGAGCCAGCGCGCGTAGAAGTTCCCGACCGTGCTGGGCTCGCCGGCGAAGACGAACCGGCCGCCCGGCCTCAGCACGCGCAGCACCTCCCGCAGCGACTGCTCGACGTCGGGGATGTGGTGCAGCACCGCGTGACCGACGACGAGGTCGAAGGTGTCGTCGTCGTACGGGATCGTCTCGGCGTCGGCCACCCGGCCGTCCACGTCGAGGCCGAGGTGCTCGGCGTTGCGCAGCGCCACCTTGACCATCCCGGGCGACAGGTCGGTGACCGAGCCGGTCCTCGCCACTCCGGCCTGCATGAGATTCAGCAGGAAGAAGCCGGTGCCGCAACCGAGTTCGAGGGCCCGCTCGTACGGCAGGGGCTGGTCACCGGCGGCGGCGTCGAAACGACCCTTCGCGTAGTCGATGCAGCGCTCGTCGTAGGAGATCGACCACTTCTCGTCGTAGGTCTCGGCCTCCCAGTCGTGGTAGAGCACCTGCGCGAGCTTGGTGTCCTGAAGGGCGGCCGCCACCTCCTCGGCAGTGGCGTGCGGGTTCGGCGCGGGGTCGACCCCGTCGGTCCTGCTTGCAGTCATGAAGGGCATCCTACCCATCGGTAAGGAATGAACAAGTTCCAGTTCCGGGGTGCCTACTCCCCGACGAACTCGGCCTTACCCGGGCCGTTGGCGACGAAGGACTCCATGCCGATCGCGCGGTCCTTCGTCGCGAACAGGCCGGCGAAGACGTGCTGCTCGATCTTCAGCCCTGTGTCCAGGTCGGTGTCGAGGCCCTGGTCGATCGCGGCTTTGGCCGCCGCCAGTGCGCGGGTGGCGCCCCGGCTGAACTGCGACGCCCACGCACGCGCCGCGTTGTACACCTCGTCCGGGGCGACGACCTCGTCGACCAGCCCCATCTGCAGGGCCTCGGCCGCACCGACGAAGCGGCCGGTGAACACCAGATCCTTCGCCTTCGACGGGCCGACGAGGCGGGCGAGGCGCTGGGTTCCGCCGCCGCCCGGGATGATGCCGAGCAGGATCTCCGGCACACCGACCTTCGCGTTGTCACCGGCGATCCGCCGGTCCGCACCCAGTGCGAGTTCCAGACCGCCTCCCAGCGCGTAGCCGGTGATCGCGGCCACCGTCGGCTTCGGGATCTCCGCCACCGACCCCAGCGCCGACTGCAGGTCCGCGATGATCTCGCTCATCTGCACGTAGCTCAGCTCGGCCATCTCCTTGATGTCCGCGCCGGCCGCGAACACCTTCTCACCGCCGTAGACGATCACCGCCTTGACGTCGGAGTTCACGGTCGCCTCGCGCGCAGCGGCCCGGATCTCCTCCTGCACCTGCCGGTTGAGTGCGTTCATCGGCGGCCGGTCGAGCCGGATGGTGCCGATACCGTCGGAGACCTCGAGTGTCACGAATTCAGCCATGAGGCACAGGCTAGTTGGCGCCCCGGGCGGCCCACGGATGCGGCCCCGCCTCGTAGTAGCCGTCCTGCTCGGGGAACTCCACCCGGAGCTGTCCCTCCCAGGTGATCCGGGTCGGCAGGATCGGCGTGATCTGCGGCTCCGCAGCGAGGATCTCCGCGACCGAGCCGAACCGTGACAGTGCCGTCAACTGGCTCCAGGTCGGGGGCAGCAGCACACTGCCGCCCTCCTGCCAGTGCGCGATCGCCTCCTCCGGAGTCTGCCACCGCACCTCGTCGGCCTCGCTCGTCTCGCCGTCGGCGATCTGTCCCTCGGGGGCCGCCGCGACGAAGAACCTCGTGTCGTAGCGACGACCCTCGCCGACCGGCGTGATCCAGTTCGACCACGGCCGCAACAGGTCCGCACGCAGCACCAGCCCCTCACGTTCGAGGAACTCGCCGAAGGTGAGCTCCCGAGCCTCGAGCTGCCTGCGGGCCTCCCCGAACGGCGTCGTGTCCGCCACCACGGTGTCCGGTGTCGCACCGGCGAGCAGCACCCCGCACTCCTCGAACGTCTCGCGCACGGCCGCGAGGACGAGCGCCTGCGCGAGAGTCTCGGAGGTGCCGAACCGCTCCGACCACCACGGCACGGGCGGTCCCGCCCACGCCACCGACGCAGCGCTGTCCGACGGGTCGACGCCACCTCCGGGAAACACCGTCATGCCGCCGGCGAACGCCATGCCGCGCACGCGCTGCAGCAGGAACACCTCGACGCCACGGTCGCCGTCCCGGACGAGGATCACCGTCGAGGCATCCTTGAGCGGCATCGCCGCTGCACCCGCGGATTCTCCCGAACGTTCGATAGCCATACTCCCAAGTTACGGCATGACGTGACGCACCACTCACCTACCCGGCCGCGGCTCCGCTCCGCTACGCGCGGCGGTGAACTCGGCCGCGGCTCCGCTCCGCTACGCGCGGCGGTGAACTCGGCCGCGGCTCCGCTCCGCTACGCGCGGCGGTGCCTCCCGGGCTGGTACCTGCGGCGCGCGAAGAACCGGCCGTCCACCTTGTCGAGAGTGATCGCCTGGCTGAACGCCTCGCTGAGGTTCTCACCCGTGATCACGTCGTCGAGCAGACCCTGCGCCACCACCTGCCCCTCCTTGAGCAGCATCGCGTGGGTGAAGCCGGGCGGGATCTCCTCCACGTGATGGGTGATCAGCACGATCGCCGGAGCGTCCGGGTCGGCCGCCAGCACGCCGAGCCGCGCCACGAGCTCCTCACGACCACCGAGGTCCAGGCCGGCGGCGGGCTCGTCGAGCAGCAGCAGCTCCGGATCCGTCATCAGCGCCCGGGCGATGAGCACGCGCTTGCGCTCACCCTCGGAAAGCGTGCCGTAGGTGCGGTCGGCGAGATGCTCGGCGCCGAGGCTTTCGAGCATCTCCACGGCGCGTGCGCTGTCCACGTCGTCGTACCGCTCGCGCCAGCGCCCCAGCACGCCGTACCCCGCCGAGATCACCAGGTCCACGACTTTCTCGTCGCCCGGCACGCGGTTCGCCAGCGCCGACGACGACATCCCGATCCGGGGCCGCAGCTCGGACAGGTCGGTCTTCCCGAACGTCTCCGCCAGCACGTGCGCCGTCCCCGATGTGGGGAATGTCTCCGCCGCGGCCACCCGCAGCAGCGACGTCTTGCCCGCGCCGTTCGGACCGAGGATCACCCAACGTTCGTCGAGTTCCACCTTCCAGGACACGGGACCGACGAGGACGTTGCCGCCCCGCCGCACGAGCACGTCGTCGAATTCGATGAGCAGATCGGGATCAGGTTTTGCCACGCCGACCATCTTTGCGTACGCGCACGACCGGTTCACGGCAGGATCGCTTCCGTGTCGTACCCCTCGCCTCCACCGCACCCCTCCCCCGCACCCGGCGAGCCGCCGGTGGGGCCTGCCGTCGCCCGGTCCGACGCCGGTCCCTTCCCGCTGGGCGCCTTCCCCGGCGACGACGGGACGCGGTTCGCCGTGCACGCGCCCCACGGCAGCCGTGTTCAGCTCTGCCTGATCGACGACGCCGGCCGCGAGGAACGCATCGACCTGCCGGACAAGACGTACGGCGTCTGGCACGGGGCGGTGCCGGGGGTCCGCCCGGGCCAGCGCTACGGCTACCGCGTGCACGGCGCGTGGCAGCCCCGGACCGGGCTACGTGCCAATCCGCACAAGCTGCTGCTCGACCCGTGGGGCCGGCAGCTGACGGGTGACATCGGCGACAGGGCCCGCTTGCTCGGCTACGAGCACAACCCGTTCGGCGATGCGTCGACCGTGGACTCCCTCGGCCACACACCGCTGTCGGTGGTGGCCGACAACCCCGGTCGGGCCCGGCACAACCGCCCCGGCACGCCGTGGGAGCAGACGGTGATCTACGAACTGCACGTCGGCTCCTACACCGCCCGCCATCCCGCCGTCCCCGAGCAGTGGCGCGGCACCTATCTGGGCCTGACGGCGCCGGCCGTGCTCGAACACCTCGTCGGCCTGGGTGTCACCGCCGTCGAACTGCTGCCCGTGCACGCCTTCCTTACCGAACCACCCGTACGGGATCGCGGCATGCGCAACCACTGGGGATACTCCACCGCGTCGTACTTCGCGCCCCATCCGGGCTACGCGGCCACCCCCGGCAACGAGATCGCGGAGTTCCGGACGATGGTCGACACGCTCCACGAGGCGGGCCTCGAGGTGATCCTCGACGTGGTCTACAACCACACCTGCGAATGGTCGGTGGACGGCCCGCACGTGTCCTGGCGCGGTCTCGACGCGCCCGGCTACTACCTCCTCGACGCCACCGGCCACGACATCGACCTGACAGGCTGCGGCAACACCGTCGACGGCAGTTCCCCGGTGGCGGTGCGGATGATCTGCGACAGCCTGCGGTACTGGGCGACGGAGATGGGCGTGGACGGCTTCCGGTTCGACCTGGCCAGCGCGCTCGCCCGCCCGCGAGGCGGCGACTTCGACCCCCGGGCGGCGGTGTTCACCGCGATCACCACGGACCCCGTCCTGACCCGGCTCAAGCTGATCGCCGAGCCCTGGGATGCGACCCTGCCCGGCTACCAGCTCGGCAACATCGGTCCCCAGTGGTCGGAGTGGAACGATCGTTACCGCGACTCGGTGCGGCGCTTCTGGGCGCGCGGTGCGGGAATCCGGGAGGTCGCCTCCCGGCTCGCGGGCTCGGAGGATCTCTACGGCCGGCACACCCACCGGCCGTGGATGTCGATCAACTTCGTCACCGCGCACGACGGCTTCACGATGGCCGACCTTGTCAGCTACCGGCGCAAGCACAACGAGGCCAACGGCGAACAGGGCCGTGACGGTAGCGACAACAACGAATCCGTCGACCACGGCGTCGAAGGGCCCACGGACGATCCGCGGATCGTGGCCGCCCGGGCCCGGCACGTGCGTGCGCTCCTCGCCACCCTGCTGCTGTCGACCGGCACCCCGATGCTGCTCGCCGGCGACGAGTTCGGGCACTCCCAGGGCGGCAACAACAATGCCTATTGCGTGCCCGCCGACGTCCCGGTCCGCGACGCCTGGCCACTCGACTGGGAGCACGCGGACCAGGAACTCGTCGAGTTCGTGCGGCAGACGTTGCGTCTGCGCAAAGTGGTGCCGGTGCTGCGTCAGGGCCGCTTCTTCGACGGCAGGGCCCGCCAGGTCGGCTACCCCGACCTGGTGTGGTTCGGCGCGGACGGAAGGGAACTGCAGGAGGCGGACTGGCTCGACGAGAACCGGCGGACGCTGCAGGCGTGGGTGGACGGCTCGCAACTGGGCACGGTCACCCGCGCGGGCGTTCCGCTGAGGGACAGCAGCGGCCTGCTCGTGCTGCACGCCGGCGGCCCCACCACCCTGACCCTCGGCCGGGCCGAGTGGTACCACGGTGCGATGGTGTGCGCCTTCGACTCGAGCTCCGTCGACGGGGAACCCGCGGATCTCACGCCGCTGCCCGCCGGCTCGACCTTCCCGCTGACCGGGCCGACGCTGCTGGTGTTCCGGATCGCGACGTGATCAGCCGGGGACGGCGACGACCGTCACCGACCCCGGCGCCACCTCGGTGAATCCCGCGTCCCGCACCGCCACGGCGGTGCCGGCGTCGACTCGCTCCGTCAGGTGCCGCCACCGGACGGGGTCGGCGTCGCGCACGGCACACACGAACCCGGAGTCGGCCCATGCGCCGGCGCGCTCGACGTCCAGGGCTCCGGCCAACAGCATCGCGGCGTGGCCGACCTGTGCCGCGGCCTTCCCGACGGTCATGCCGAGCGCGGCGTCGATCCACAGCACCGGAACTCCGGCGGGCGGATCGTCCGGGGTGTCGTGGGGCAGATCGGTGCCGCCGATCTGCAGCCGTGAGATGCGCGGATCGAGAGCGCCGACGGGCCCCGGGACCAGTGCCCGGGCGTGTGCCCCTCGGTGTTCGACGGTGATTCCGTCGACCTCCTGCGCGGCGCGCCACTGGGCGCCGCGGGCGCGGCGGCTGACCTTGCGGATGCGCGCGTCGGTCCACGCGAGGTAGGGCTCGTGCCACGGGCCGGGTTCGCCGGCCGGCCCGGTCCCGACACGCGGGTCCAGGCACAGCGCGATCGTCGCCATCGCAGCGGCCTCGAGCAGCGCGCTACGGGAGGGCGGATCCTGCTTGGGGATGTGCAGCACGATCGGCATCGCGAGTACCGCCCCCGGGTCCTCCGGGTCCGGTCGATGCCCGTAGCCGCGGGCGAGGACACCGTGGCGAGCCACGAAATCCGCACCGTGGCGAGCCACGAAATCCGCACCGTGGCGAGCCACGACATCGGGACCGAGCGGTGCCGTGGCCTCAGGCACCGGTGTCGAGGGGCACGCGGCGCAAGGTGCCGTCGACCCGGTCGGCGGCCTCCACCTCGTCGCGGGTGACGCCGAGGACGAACAGCACCGCGTCCAGGTACGGGTGGGACAGCGCGGTGTCCGCGACCTCGCGCAGCGCCGGCTTGGCGTTGAAGGCGATACCGAGCCCTGCCGCGCCGAGCATGTCGATGTCGTTGGCGCCGTCGCCGACCGCGACGGTCTGCTCGATCGGCACGCCGGCCTCGGCGGCGAACTCCCGCAGGGCACGGGCCTTGGCGGCGCGGTCCACCACCTCGCCGACGACGCGGCCGGTGAGCTTGCCGTCGACGATCTCGAGCGTGTTGGCCCGGACGAAGTCCAGTTCGAGTTCGTGGGCGAGGCCGTCGATGACCTGCCGGAAGCCACCGGAGACGACGCCGCATCGGAAGCCGAGTCGGCGCAGCGTGCGGATGGTGGTCCGGGCGCCGGGGGTGAGCTCGAGGTTCTCGGCGACCTCGTCGATCACCGATGCGGGCAACCCGGCGAGGGTCGCCACCCGCTGGTTCAGCGATTCGGTGAAGTCGATCTCCCCGCGCATCGCGGCCTCGGTGACGGCGCGGACCTTGTCCTCCACGCCGGCGTGCGCGGCGAGCATCTCGATGACCTCGCCCTGGACGAGGGTGGAGTCGACGTCGAACACGATCAGCCGCTTCGAGCGGCGGGCGAGACCGGCGCGCTCGACGGCGATGTCGACGTTGAGGCCCGCGGCGACCTCGGCGAGCCCGGCGCGCAACCGGACGTCGGCCTCGGCGCCGGGGTCGGCCGCGGTCACCATGAGTTCGAGACCTGTCACCGGATAGTCGGCGATGCCCCGGATCGAGTCGATGTTGGCGCCCTGCCGCGCGAGCTCACGACCCACCGAGCGCAACGCCCGGGCGCTGACGGGACTGCCGAGGACCACGACGGCGTGGGTGGACACGGTCGAGCCGATACCCGGCTCGACACCGGTCTGCACCTGGGCGTGCATGCCGATGGTGGCCATGGCGGCCTCGATCTCGTCCTGCAGGGCATCGGGATCGGCGGGGCAGGAGACCAGCACGCCGAGGGTGAGCCGGCCACGGATCACGACCTGCTCGACGTCGAGCAGATCGACCTCGTGCCGGGTGAGCGCCGCGAAGAGCACAGAGGTCACGCCGGGATGGTCCGGCCCCGTCACAGTCACCAGCATCGCGGTGTCAGACGCCACCTACGTCTCCGATCCTTCGTCCGTCGCGGCACATGCTCACTCATTGTGCCAGGTGAACGGGGTGCCGAACGAGCAGGGGTCCACCCCGGAAGAATGCGCGAGGCCCCGCCCGTCGGGACGGGCGGGGCCTCGGGAAGCGTCGATCCGGTGTGCGGATCAGCGGTCGGCGGGGGTCCTCTCGGCACCCTCGCTCAGCGCCACATGGTTGTGCTTGTTGCTGCCCGGACCGACGTGCGCCTCGGCACGGATGCGGTCCACCATGTGCGGGTAGTGCAGCTCGAACGCCGGGCGCTCGGAGCGGATGCGCGGCAGCTCGTAGAAGTTGTGCCGCGGCGGCGGGCAGCTCGTCGCCCACTCGAGGGAGTTGCCGTAACCCCACGGGTCGTCGACGGTCACGACCTGCCCGTACCGGTAGCTCTTGAACACGTTCCACAGGAACGGCAGGGTCGAGGCGCCGAGCACGAAGGCACCGACGGTCGAGATGATGTTCAGGGTGGTGAACCCGTCCGACGGCAGGTAGTCGGCGTAGCGGCGCGGCATGCCCTCGTTGCCCAGCCAGTGCTGCACCAGGAACGTGGTGTGGAAGCCGAGGAAGGTCAGCCAGAAGTGCCACTTGGCGAGGCGCTCGTCGAGCATGCGCCCGGTCATCTTCGGGAACCAGAAGTAGATGCCCGCGTAGGTGGCGAACACGATGGTGCCGAAGAGCACGTAGTGGAAGTGCGCGATGACGAAGTAGGAGTCCGTCACGTGGAAGTCCAGCGGCGGGCTGGCGAGGATGACGCCGGACAGGCCGCCGAACAGGAAGGTGACGATGAAGCCGACCGAGAACAGCATCGGCGACTCGAACGTCAGGTGGCCCTTCCACATGGTGCCGATCCAGTTGAAGAACTTCACACCGGTGGGCACCGCGATCAGGAAGGTCATGAACGAGAAGTACGGCAGCAGCACGGCGCCGGTGGCGTACATGTGGTGCGCCCACACCGCGATCGAGAGCGCCGCGATGGCCAGGGTCGCGTAGACCAGGCCGGTGTAGCCGAAGATCGGCTTGCGCGAGAACACCGGGAAGATCTCCGAGACGATGCCGAAGAACGGCAACGCGATGATGTACACCTCGGGGTGGCCGAAGAACCAGAACAGGTGCTGCCACAGCATGACTCCGCCGTTGGCGGGGTCGAAGATGTGCCCGCCCAGGTGGCGGTCGACGAAGAGGCCGAAGAACGCGGCGGTCAGCAGCGGGAACGCCAGGAGGATGAGCACGCTGGTGATGAGGATGTTCCAGGTGAAGATGGGCATCCGGAACATGGTCATGCCGGGGGCGCGCAGGCACACGACGGTGGTGATGAAGTTGACCGCACCGAGGATGGTGCCCAGACCCATCACGCCGAGGCCGAGGACCCAGAAGTCACCGCCGACGCCGGGCGAGTGCAGCTCACTGGTGAGCGGGCTGTAGGCAGTCCAGCCGAAGTCGGCCGCACCACCGGGGGTGATGAAGCCGGCGGTCACGATCGTCGCGCCGAACAGGTACAGCCAGTAGCTGAACGAGTTCAGACGCGGGAACGCGACGTCGGGGGCGCCGATCTGCAGCGGCAGGATGTAGTTCGCGAAGGCGAACACGACCGGGGTCGCGTACATCAGCAGCATGATCGTGCCGTGCATGGTGAACAGCTGGTTGTACTGCTCGTTCGACAGGAACTGCAGACCCGGGACCGCGAGTTCGGTGCGGATGAGCAGAGCCATCACGCCACCGATGAGGAAGAACGCGAACGAGGTGACCATGTACATGATCCCGAGCATCTTGGGATCCGTGGTCGTGATCATCTTGTAGAAGAACGAGCCCTTGGGTCCCTGCCGCGGCGGGTACGGCCTCGCTGCAGCTATCTCCGGGACTGGCTGGGGCGCTACGGCAGTCACTAATCCTCCTGATTGCGCGCTCGACTCGCAGTGCGAGGCGAACGTTCTCTGGCTTGCGCTGATCGAATCGTAGACGGTGCGACCACCGCACGCTCACCGGGTCCTACTCAGTGTCGTACTCGGCGGTCGAGCATACCGGCGGGGGTCTGTGACCCACGCAACCCGGGGCCGTGGCACACCTCACCGAACACACGGTTTCGCCCGCCTACTAAGGTAAGCATTTCCTAACTGATTTCGATCCCGAGAGACGAGGTTCACCGTGTATCCCCTCCCCCTGCGCCGTGGCATCGCCGCCCTGGCGACGACCCTGACCGCGGCCGTGCTGCTCGCGGGCTGTTCCTCCGGCGAGACGGCCGAGCAGACCCCCGCCACCGCGGGCTTCCCACGCACCGTCGAGCACTTCCGCGGAACGACCACCCTCGAGTCCCAGCCGCTGCGGGTCGTCGCGCTCGACACCAGCTACGCGGACGCGACCCTGCTGCTCGAGTCCGACCTCGTCGGGTACGTCGACTACCGCACCGAGGGACTACCCGACTACCTCGGTGACAGCCGCCGGCAGTTCGCCGCCGACGCCACCTCGGTCGGCTCCGTCTCCGACGCGAGCCTGGAGAAGATCGCCGCGCTGCACCCCGACCTGATCCTGTCCGCCGACGTGCGCGACGGCGAGAACTACGGCAAGCTCTCCGCCATCGCGCCCACGGTCTTCTCCCAGAGCACCGGACCGACGTGGAAGGACAACATCCGCCTCGCCGCGCGGGCCCTCGGCAAGGAGGACCTCGCCGAACAGAAGATCGCCGACTACGAGGCCCGGGCGAAGGCCATCGGCGACGAGATCAACGCCACAGCCGGCAACCCCACCGTCTCGGTGGTCCGCTTCGCCGGCGAGCCCACCGCCCGCCTCTACCGCACCACGTCGTTCAGCGGCATCGTCCTCGAGGACGCCGGACTGGCCCGGCCCGCGAGCCAGGGACCCGACCCGGCCGATCCGAGCAGCATCATGAACGCGATCAGCCCCGAACTCATCGGCGAGGCGGACGCGAATGTGATCTTCGTCAGCATGTACCGCGACGGGGAGGGCAAGTCCGAGGCGGCGGCGCAGCCGTTCCTGTCCAACCCGCTGTGGCAGAACCTGCGCGGCCGGAAGGTGGACGTGGACGACAGCCTGTGGATGACGCCGGTGTCCATCCAGGGCGCGCACGAGATCCTCGACGACCTCGCCGAGGCGTTCGGGGTCGATCCGCACACCAGTTAACCTGGACCGTCCCCTAGACAGGAGTGGTCGTATGCCCGCAGCGTCCCGGTCTCGCGCCGTCACGTGCACCGTCGCCCTCGCCGCCGTCGCGGCACTCGGGTTGGCGGGATGCGCGGAGGCGACCGACGATCCGGCGAGCAGCATCGTGCGCACCACCACCCGCATCGCCGGGGCCGCCGTCGTCGGGATCGAACGCGACACGACGACCGCGTGCGCGCTGCCCAGTCCCCTGGACCCGGGGCAGCCCGGCGGCGGCACCCGGTCGGTGATCCACACCGGCGGCGTCTCCGAGGTGCCCGCCGACCCGCAGCGGATCGTCGTGCTCGACGCCGCCGCGATGGACGCGGTGTGCGCACTGGGCCTGTGGGAGCGGGTGGTCGGCACGACCACCGACGTCGCCCGGGCCGAGTACCTGGGCACGGGGATCGCGACGCTGCCGTCGGTGGGCACCACGTCGGCGCCCGACGTGGCGCTCATCGACGGCGTGGAGCCGGACCTCATCCTCGGCTCGTCCGCCGACCCGGAACTCTACCGCCGGCTCGGCACCGTCGCGCCGACGGTGCTCGTCGGCTCCGACCCGGTGTTCTGGCGGCAGCAGTTCCTCCGCGCCGGCGAAACACTCGGACGCTCGCAAGCGGCCGGCCGCGTGCTCGACGACTACCGCGCCACCGCGACGGACGTCGGCAAGGCGGTGACCGCGTCGCAGACGCAGGCGTCGATCGTGCGGTTCACCGGCGACGGCGCCGTCGTCGAGGGCACCGCCTCGTTCGCCGGACAAGTCCTCGCCGACACCGGCGCCGCGCGCCCGCCCGCACAGCGGTTCGGTGTGCAGGACGGGCGCGCGGACGCCCCGCTCGACGAGGCCGACCCGGCCGCCGCGGAGGGCGACCTGATCTACGTCCGCTTCGCCGGCGAGGACGGCGTCGCGCATGGCAGCGAGGTGATGGACTCCGAGGCGTGGCTCGAGCTCGGGGCGGTCACCGACAGCCGGCTGTTCGCGGTGGACGACCTGGTGTGGTCCACGCCCGGCCCGGTGGCCGCGAAGGCCGTCCTGACCGATGTGCGCAACACCCTCAACGGCTATTCCAACTGAGTCGACCTCGTCGAAAGGCGCCCGGGGACATGCCTATTCCGGAGTTCGTCGCGCAACTGCGCGCACAGGTCGGAGCCGCGCCGCTGTGGCTGCCCGGCGTCAGCGCCGTCGTCGTCGACCCCGACGGACGGGTGCTGCTGACCCGTCGGGCGGACAACGGCCTGTGGGCCGTGGTCTCGGGCATCCTCGAACCCGGCGAGGAACCCGCCGTCGCGGCCGTGCGCGAGGTGCGGGAGGAGACCGGTGTCGACGCCGAGATCGCCCGGCTCACGAGCGTGGACGTGACCGCTCCGATCACCTATCCCAACGGGGACGTCGCGCGATACCTGGACGTGTGCTTCCTGATGCACCCGACGGGTGGCGCGGCCCACGTCGCCGACGACGAGAACCTCGAGGTGGCCTGGTTCGTGCCGGATTCGTTGCCGCAGAACATGACCGCCACGTCGGTGCTGCGCCTGGAGAAGGCGCTGCGGGACGTGCCGGAGGCGTGGTTCCGCCGCCCCTGATGGTGTGCCTGACGGCCGAATGTCACACGTGCTCGATCAGGACGAACGCGTGTGACATTCGGCCACAACAGGTGGACCGTGTGGTCAGAAGTCCCAGTCGTCGTCCTCGGTGACGACGGCCTTGCCGATCACGTACGAGCTGCCCGAGCCGGAGAAGAAGTCGTGGTTCTCGTCGGCATTCGGGGACAGCGCGGACAGGATCGCCGGGTTCACGTCGGTCTCGTCCTTGGGGAACAACGCCTCGTAGCCGAGGTTCATCAGGGCCTTGTTGGCGTTGTACCGCAGGAACTTCTTGACGTCCTCGGTGAGCCCGGCCTCGTCGTAGAGGTCCGCAGTGTACTGGGTCTCGTTGTCGTACAGCTCGAACAGCAGATCGAAGACCCAGTCCTTGAGCTCGTCGCGCTCGGCCTGGGTGACCTGCTCGAGGCCGCGCTGATACTTGTAGCCGATGTAGTAGCCGTGCACGGCCTCGTCGCGGATGATCAGCCGGATCATGTCCGCGGTGTTGGTCAGCTTCGCCCGCGACGACCAGTACATCGGCAGGTAGAAGCCCGAGTAGAACAGGAACGACTCGAGCAGCGTCGAGGCAGCCTTACGCTTGAGCGGACTGTCGCCCTGGTAGTAGTCGAGGACGATCTGCGCCTTGCGCTGCAGGTTGTCGTTCTCCTCCGACCAGCGGAACGCGTCGTCGATCTGGCGGGTGGAGCACAGCGTCGAGAAGATGCTCGAGTACGACTTGGCGTGCACCGACTCCATGAACGCAATGTTGGTGAGCACCGCCTCCTCGTGCGGAGTCACCGCGTCCGGGATCAGCGACACCGCGCCGACGGTGCCCTGGATCGTGTCGAGCAGGGTCAGACCGGTGAACACGCGCATGGTCAGTTCCTGCTCGTACTCGGTGAGCGTGCCCCACGACGGGATGTCGTTGGACACCGGGACTTTCTCCGGCAACCAGAAGTTGCCGGTGAGGCGGTCCCACACCTCCGAGTCCTTCTCGTCCGGAACGCGGTTCCAGTTGATCGCCGAGACGCGGTCGATCAGTTTGACGTGGGCGCCGTCGGCCGGCGAATGCGCGCGGGGTGCGGAGGTCATCTGTCTTTCCCTACCTGAGTTTCGATGTGTACCGGCAAGATTCGTCACAGCATGCAGGAGACGCAGCCCTCGACCTCGGTGCCCTCGAGCGCCATCTGCCGCAGCCGGATGTAGTACAGCGTCTTGATCCCCTTGCGCCAGGCGTAGATCTGCGCCTTGTTCACGTCGCGGGTGGTGACGGTGTCCTTGAAGAACAACGTCAGCGACAGGCCCTGGTCTACGTGCTGGGTGGCCGCCGCGTACGTGTCGATGATCTTCTCGTACCCGATCTCGTACGCGTCCTGGAAGTACTCCAGATTGTCGTTGGTCAGGTAGGGAGCGGGGTAGTAGACGCGGCCGATCTTGCCCTCCTTGCGGATCTCGATCTTCGACGCCACCGGGTGGATGGAACTGGTGGAGTTGTTGATGTACGAGATCGACCCGGTCGGCGGCACGGCCTGCAGGTTCTGGTTGTAGATGCCGTGCTCCTGGACGGACGCCTTCAGCGCGCGCCAGTCGTCCTGCGTGGGAATCGCCACGCCGGCGTCGGCGAAGAGCTGCCGCACGCGGGCGGTGGCCGGCTCCCACACCTGGTCGGTGTACTTGTCGAAGAACTCGCCCGAGGCGTACTTCGACTCGGGGAAGCCCTTGAAGTACGTGCCCCGCTCGATGGCGAGCCGGTTCGACGCGCGCAGCGCGTGGAACAGCACGGTGTAGAAGTAGATGTTCGTGAAGTCGACGCCCTCTTCGGAGCCGTAGAAGATGCGCTCACGGGCGAGGTAGCCGTGCAGGTTCATCTGCCCGAGGCCGATCGCGTGGGAGTCGTTGTTGCCCTGCTCGATCGACGGCACCGAGTAGATGTGGGTCTGGTCCGACACGGCGGTCAGCGCCCGGATCGCCACCTCGATGGTGTGTGCGAAGTCCGGCGAGTCCATCGCCTTGGCGATGTTCAGCGAGCCGAGATTGCACGAGATGTCCTTACCCACATGGCTGTAGGACAGGTCCTCGTTGAACGTCGACGGCGTGGAGACCTGCAGGATCTCCGAGCACAGGTTCGAGTGGGTGATCTTGCCCTGAATGGGATTGGCCCGGTTGACGGTGTCCTCGAACATGATGTACGGGTAGCCGGACTCGAACTGCAGTTCCGCAACCGTCTGGAAGAACTCGCGCGCCTTGATCTTCGACTTGCGGATGCGCTTGTCGTCGACCATCTCGTGGTACTTCTCGGTGACGTCGATGTCGGCGAACGGCACACCGTAGATGCGCTCCACGTCGTACGGCGAGAACAGGTACATGTCCTCGTTGCGCTTCGCCAGCTCGAACGTGATGTCGGGGATGACGATGCCCAGCGAGAGGGTCTTGATGCGGATCTTCTCGTCCGCGTTCTCGCGCTTGGTGTCGAGGAACCGGTAGATGTCGGGGTGGTGGGCGTGCAGATACACCGCGCCGGCGCCTTGGCGGGCCCCGAGCTGGTTGGCGTAGGAGAAGGAGTCCTCGAGCAGCTTCATGATCGGGATGACGCCGGAGGACTGGTTCTCGATCTGCTTGATCGGCGCGCCGTGCTCTCGGATGTTGCTCAGCAGCAACGCAACCCCGCCTCCGCGCTTGGACAGCTGCAGTGCCGAGTTGATCGAGCGGCCGATGGACTCCATGTTGTCCTCGATGCGCAGCAGGAAGCAGGAGACGGGCTCGCCGCGCTGCTTCTTGCCGGAGTTGAGGAACGTCGGGGTCGCGGGCTGGAACCGGCCGGAGATGATCTCGTCGACGAGGTGGGTCGCGAGCTGCTCGTCGCCGGCGGCCAGGGTCAGCGCGACCATGCAGACGCGGTCCTCGAACCGCTCCAGGTAGCGCTTGCCGTCGAACGTCTTGAGCGTGTAAGAGGTGTAGTACTTGAACGCGCCCAGGAACGTCGGGAAGCGGAACTTCTTCGAGTAGGCGTGCTCGAAGAGCTGCTTGACGAACGGGCGGGAGTACTGCTCGAGCACCTCGGGCTCGTAGTAGTTCTCCTCCACGAGGTAATCGAGCTTCTCCTCGAGGTTGTGGAAGAACACCGTGTTCTGGTTGACGTGCTGCAGGAAGTACTGGCGCGCGGCTGCGACGTCCTTGTCGAACTGGATCTCGCCGTTGGGCCCGTAGAGGTTCAACATCGCGTTGAGCGCGTGGTAGTCGAGTCCCTTGAGGGATTCGTCGATCTTGGCGCTCGCTGCCGGCGCGGCATCGGTGACGGTCACGGTGCTTGCTCCCACTGTGAGTAGACGGGTTCGCCGCGCACCCGTATCCCCGACGGTGACGCAGCGTTGATGGATTGGACGAGTGTGGGTGGGTCGCGGTTACGCCGACTGCAACGACTGCGCCCAGAACTGTGCCAGGCCCTCGCGGACGCGCTCGACGTCCTCGGCGGTACCCATCAGTTCGAACCGGTAGAGGTACGGGACCTTGCACTTCTGGGAGACCACATCCCCGGCGTAACAATAGGATTCGCCGAAGTTGGTGTTGCCCGCGGCGATGACCCCGCGAATCAGCGCACGGTTGCGCGGATTGTTGAGGAACCGGATGACCTGCTTGGGCACGAAGTTCGTGTCCCGGCCGGTCGCGGTGGTGCCGCCGCCGTAGGTCGGCAGGATCAGCACGTACGGCTCGTGCACCTCGAAGGTGCCGTCACGGTCGTGCAGCGGAATCCGGGTGGCCGGCAACCCCAGTCGCCGGACGAATCGGTGCGTGTTCTCCGATGTGCTCGAGAAATACACCAACGAGGTCATCGATGTCTCACATCACTTCGCTCGGGTCCGGCGACCGGCCGCAGGGGCGGTGGGTCGGCGCGCGACGGGTCAGGCGGCGACGGCGAGGGCCTTGATCCGGTCCGGGCGGAAGCCCGACCAGTGCTCGTCACCGGCGACCACCACGGGGGCCTGCAGGTAACCGAGGGCCATCACGAAGTCCCGCGCTTCCGGGTTCTCCGAGATGTCGACGACGGCGTACTCGATACCGGCCTTGTCGAGGGCACGGTAGGTGGCATTGCACTGAACGCAGGCAGGCTTGGTGTAGACGGTGATGTTCATGGTTTCCCCTTTTCGACAACCTGACGACTGACTGCACAGCAGCGCCTCGAGGCCCGTCGTACCAGCACGATCCCGCTTCCCCGAGGGACCGGAAACGATCAAGCCTTCCAGCGCTCTAGACACTACACCTAGTGGCCGACAGATTCATAGAACGCGAGATGTTGTGAGTTACAGCCGTGATATTCCCAGGTCGTTACTCACCGCGCAGGGCTGTCGGGCAGGTACGGGAGCACGTCCTCGAGGTGCACCGGAAGCCGGCGCACCCGCGTCCCGGTGGCGTGCCAGAGGGCGTTGACGACCGCTGCGGCGCTGCCGACGATGCCGATCTCCCCGACCCCGCGCGACCCCATGGGTGTGGCGTGCAGGTCGTCCTCGTCGAGCCAGGTCGCGTCCACGTCGCCGATGTCGGCATTGGTGGGGATGTGGTACTCCGCGAGGTCGTGGTTGACCACGTGGCCGGTGCGGGGATCGCGGATGCTCTCCTCGTGCAGGGCCATGGAGATGCCGAAGCACATCCCGCCGATCAGCTGCGAACGGGCGGTCCGGGGGTTGACCACCCGGCCCACGGAGAACACGCCGAGCATCCTCGGTACCCGGATCTCGCCCGTGTCGACATCCACCCGCACCTCGGCGAAATGCGCGCCGAACGACTGGATGCGGTAGTGCTCGAGCGCGGGATTCGCCTCGGCGGTCGCCGATGCCTCGGCACCCGGCTCCGGTCGATCCCCGTGCCGCTTGCGGAACGCGTGGGCCGCGGCGACGATCGCCGTGCCCCACGACGAGGTACCGGAGGATCCGCCGGCGACGGTGGCGTTCGGCAGGGCCGAGTCACCGATCTCGAGATGGATGTCCTCGGGCCGGCAGCCGAGCGCGTCGGCCGCGACGAGGGTGAGCGTGGTCCATGCTCCGGTCCCGATGTCCGCGGCGCCGGTGCGGACGGTGAAGCGCCCGTCGCCGTCGTGCCGGACCGCGACCTCGGTGCCGGGGTTGACCAGGTGCGGGTAGCTCGCCGCGGCCACTCCGGTCCCCACGAGCCACCGGCCGTCGCGGCGGGTGCCGGGCGTGCGGTCGGCGGCGTCCCAGCCGAAACTGCGACTCCCCTCCCGCAGGCACTCCACCAGCCGGCGCGAGGACCAGGGCCGGCCGGACTCGGGGTCGGTGGGCGGGTCGTTGCGGACCCGCAGTTCGATCGGGTCCATGCCGCACGCCACCGCCAGTTCGTCCATCGCGACCTCGCCGGCGAACATCCCGGGGGCCTCCCCCGGCGCACGCATCCAGTAGGGCGCGGGCACGTCGAGCGCGACGATGCGGTGCGAGGTGCGCCGATACGGCGAGGCGTACATCCCCCGCGACGACACCGCCGTCTGCTCCGCGTACTCGCGCACGTGCGAGGACTGCGAGAAGGCCTCGTGCACCACCGCTTCGAGCCGCCCTTCCCTGCTCGCGACCAGGCGGACGTGCGAGACGGTGGGCGGCCGGTAGCCGACGTACCCGAACATGTCCTGCCGGGACACGGCGAACTTGACCGCCCGGCCGGGCAGCACGCGCGCCGCCATCGCCGCCACGACGTCGTGCGCGTGCGGCGCCCCCTTGGACCCGAAACCACCCCCGACGTAGGGACTGATCACCCGCAGCTGCTGGGGGCGCAGACCGAGCACGGGAGCCAGCGTGGAGACGACGCCGTGGGCACTTTGCGTGGAGTCGTGCAACGTCAACGACTCGCCGGACCACTCGGCCACGACGGTGTGCGGTTCGAGGGGGTTGTTGTGCTCCTCCGGGGTGGAATACCAGCCGTCGACCACGACGCCGTCGCGCTCCGCGGCCTCGGCCGCTGCGGCATCGCCCTGTTCCGTGTCGGTCGGATATCCGCCGTTGGCCTGTTCCGGGGCATAGCTGCGCGGGTGGTCGTGCCGGAACGCGACGTCGTGCGGCGCGGACTCGTACTCCACCCGGACCAGTTCGCTTGCGTGTCGCGCGATCTCGGGTGTCTCGGCCACCACGGCGGCGACGATCTGCCCCCGGAAGGCGACGTCCGGGCTCTGCAGGACCGCGTACTCGGCCTCCGAGGTGTCCGCCAGGCGGGGGGCACTCCACGGGGTGAGAACGGCGAGGACGCCGGGCAGGGCCTCCGCCTCGGCGGTCTCGATGCGGGTCACCGTTCCCCGCGCCACGGTTGCCGTGACCGGGGCGAGGTAGGCCGGGTCGTCGACCGGATGTTCGTATGCGTAGGGCGCGGTTCCGGCCACCTTCTGCGGGCCGTCCACCCGCGGCGTCGACGTGCCGATCGGGCGCTGGGCCGAGTGGGTCATGCGACTGCCTCCGAGGTGAGTTCACGCAGTACCGAGACGAGGGTGCGGCGCAGCAGCGGCACCTTGAACTCGTTGCCGTCGAGGGGCCGGGCATCGGCGAGTTCCGCGTCGGCGGCCGCAGCGAAGACGCCGTCACCGGGGGCGCTGCCCAGCAGGACGTGCTCGGCGCGATGGGCCCGCCACGGCCGGTGCGCGACGCCGCCGAGGGCGATGCGGCATCCGGTGACGAGGCCGTCGGCGACCGTCAGGTCCGCCGCCACCGAGACGAGCGCGAACGCGTACGACGCCCGGTCGCGCACCTTGCGGTACGTCGAGACGGCGCCTTCGGGCGCCGGGATCTCGACGTCCAGGATCAGCTCGTCGCGCTCGAGAACCGTGTCGTACTCGGGGCTTTCGCCGGGAAGCCGGTAGAGCTGCTCGACGGGGATGCACCGCTCCCCCTGCGATCCGAGCACCGTCACCTGGGCGTCGAGCGCGAGCAGCGCCACCGCCATGTCCGACGGGTGGGTGGCGACGCACTGTTCGGAGGCGCCGAGGATGGCGTGGTACCGGGTGTAGCCACCGATCGCGGTGCAGCCGCTGCCCGGGGTGCGCTTGTTGCACGGGGTCGACGGGTCCCGGAAGTACACGCAGCGGGTGCGCTGGAGCAGATTGCCGGCGGTGGTGGCCATGTTGCGCAGCTGTGGGGAGGCGCCGGCCAGCAGGGCCCGGGCCAGGACCGGGTACCGGCGGCGGACGATCGGGTGGGCGGCCAGGTCGCTGTTGCGCACGTTGGCGCCGACGCGCAGCCCGCCTTCGGCGGTCTCCTCGACGACGTCGAGCGGCAGGCGGGAGACGTCGACCAGGACGTCGGGCGCGGTGACGCCGAGCTTGAGGTGGTCCACCAGGTTCGTGCCGCCGGCGAGGAAGGCGGCACCCGGGTGGCCGGCGACCGCGGCGACCGCGGCGGCGGGATCGGCAGGCGTCTCGTAGCGGAACGTCTTCACGAGCAGTGCCCCTCCCCGCGCGCGACGTGGCGGAGCGCTTCGACGATGTTGGGGTAGGCCGCGCAGCGGCACAGGTTTCCGCTCATGCGTTCGCGGATCTCGTCGTCGGTCAGTTCCGGGACCTGTGTGAGGTCCACGGTGACGTGGCTCGGGGAACCCTTGGCGGCCTCGTCGAACATGCCGACGGCGGAGCAGATCTGGCCCGGTGTGCAGTAGCCGCACTGGAAGGCGTCGCATTCGACGAATGCCTGGGGCAGGTGCGACGGCCCGTCGTCCGCGATGCCGGCGGCGGTGACGACGTCGGCGCCGTCGTGGGCGACCGCGAGCGACAGGCAGCTCACGATGCGCCGGGAGTCGAGCAGGACCGTGCACGCGCCGCACTGGCCGTGGTCGCAACCCTTCTTCGGGGAGTAGATCCCGAGGCGGTCGCGCAGGGCGTCGAGGAGCGTGGTGCGCACGTCGACGGTGCAGCGGCGCTCCCGGCCGTCGACGCGCAGGGTGATCGTGTGCTCGTGTTCGCCGGGACTGTCGCTCTCGTGCGCCATGGGCTCCTCCGTCGCGGTGGGGACTGGCGGAGTATTCCCCGCAGCATGCCCCGGCAATCACGGCTGCGGGCGCGAATGGGGTACGGACGGCGACGGCCCCGGACCGGGCGTGGTCCGGGGCCGTTCGGTGTGCGGCCGGCTCAGGCGTCGACGAGTTCCCGGCGGGCGTCGGCGAGCTGGGCGAGCAGCGCGGAGATCTGCTCGGCGACCTCGGCGTTCTCCTTGGGGTGGGCGTCGCCGAACTTGTCGATGGTGCCGCCGATGGACAGCTGCAGGCCCGTCCGGCTGCCAGCGATGCCGAGCGCCTTGACGGTCTCCTCGAGCGCCCACTTCGCGCCGTTGCCGCTGGGCGAGGCGCTGATCACGGCGACAGGCTTGCCGGCCAGGGCGCCGGCGCCGTACGGGCGGGAGAGCCAGTCGATGGCGTTCTTGAGCACGGCGGGGATGGTGCCGTTGTACTCGGGGGTGACGAGCAGGAGGGCGTCGGCCTCGCTCGCCGCGACGCGCAGCGCCCCGGCGGCGACGGGCGCGCCGGTCTCGCCGTCGAGGTCCTCGTTGTAGAAGGGCACCTCGCCGAGGCCTTCGTACACGGAAACCTCGACGCCCTGCGGCGCGACGGCGGCCGCGGTCTCGGCGAGGCGGCGGTTGACGGAGGCGGAGCGCAGGCTGCCGACGAGAGCGAGAACGCGGGTCTGGGACATGGGGGTGTTCCTTCGGTTCGGGTGTCCGGGTCTGACTCCACTCTAAACGGACCGCGGTCCACTTCCATTCCCGGGCGGTACTGTGACGTGGTGAACATTCCGCTGCTGCCGCTGGTCGGGGACGAGGGCGTCGAACGGTGCGACGCGGCCCGCAACCGGCGCCGGCTCCTCGAGGCGGCCTCGCTCCTCGTCGCCGAACGCGGCGTCGACGCGGTCACGATGGACGCCGTCGCCGCGCGCGCCGGCGTCGGCAAGGGCACCGTCTTCCGCCGCTTCGGCTCCCGCGCGGGACTCATGCGCGCCCTGCTCGACCATTCCGAACAGGCCCTGCAGCAGCAGTTCCTCACCGGTCCCCCGCCGCTCGGGCCCGGCGCCGATCCCGTCGACCGGCTCGTCGCGTTCGGTCGTGCCCGCATCCGTCTCGTGGAGGTGCAGGGCGAGGTGCTCCGCGCCGCCGAGAGTTCCGCCGAGGCCCGGTTCAACGCCCCGGCACGGGCCGTCAGCCTGACCCACATCGAAGTCCTGCTTCGCGCTGCGGGCGTCGACGGCGACCTCCCGCTGCTGGCCCAGTCCCTGTTCGCCCCGCTCGAGGCCACCCTGGTCCTGCATCAGTGGCGCGATCTCGGGTTTTCGCTCGACCGGCTCGCCGACGGGTGGGCGGACCTGGCCCGCCGCGTCGTCACGGCGCCGCCGGCCGCCGGGCGGACGGTACCGTGACCGGCATGCGGCGGACTCTCGGGCTCTCGATTCTCCTCGCGCTGGCCGCGACGACGGCCGCCTGCGCGAGCGACGGCGCCGCCGCCCCGCCCCAGGACCCCGCCGTGCTCGTGGGGCGGGCGTTCGTCTCCACCGCCGTGTCGGGCCCGCCGATTCCCGGTGGCGGCCCACTGGTCGTGGAGTTCCCCGATGCGGGCCGGATCGCCGCCACCGCCGGCTGCAACCGTTCGTTCGGGTCGGTGGAACTCGGCGACGGCGTGCTGCGCGCCGATCGGCTCGGCAGCACTCTCATGTCGTGCCCGCCGCCGCTCGACCGCGCCGACACCTGGCTGTCCGATCTGCTGGCCTCGGAACCGCGCTGGCGCCTCGACGGCGACGTACTCACCCTCGACGGCGGCGACGTGTCCGTCTCACTGCTCGACCGCACGGTCGCCGACCCCGACCGCCCCGTCGTGGACACGCACTGGGTGCTCACCGAACTCGTCACGGCAGACGCGGTGTCGACCTCCCGCGCCCTCGAGGACGCCGCGCCCACACTGACCGTCGCCGGCGACGGCACGGTCTCGGGCAGCACCGGCTGCAACCGGTTCACCGGCACCGCCACCGTCGGAGACACCGTGGTGACGTTCGGGCCGCTGGCCACCACCCGCGCGGCGTGCCCCGACCCTGAGCTCGCGCGGATCGAGTCGGCCGTCCTGGGTGTGCTGTCCGGCGAGGTGCGCTACGCGGTCGAGGGTGCGGCGATGCGGCTGACCGCCGCCGACGGTGTCACCGGCCTCGGGTACACCGCCCGCTGACGAGCCGGCGGTTCGGCTCAGTACCGCTCGACCAGCCACTGCGCGAGTTCGCGGGCACTGGCGTCGACCTTGGCCGGCCAGTCCAGCGCGGTCTCGTCGGCGTGGTCGCTCACGTGCTTGACGAGCCGGCACTGCGCGCCCATGCGGGACGCGGCGAACGCGATCGCGAAGCCCTCCATGTCGACGAGGTCGGCGCGGGCGGCGAGCGCGTCACGCACCTGCGCGTCCGAGACGAAGGAATCGCCCGTGGCGAGCACCGTCCCGTCCCCGTCGTCGAGTTCGAGCACGTCCTCGACCGGGTAGCCGAGGCTGCGCAGCACCTCGCTGCTGATGTCGTGATTGATCACCGCCGAGGGGACGTAGAGGCCGCCGTGGTGCAGGTGCAGCGCCCCGGCGGTCCCGATGTTGACCACCACCGGCGGGGTCCCGAGCCGGTGCCGCGCCAGCGCCTCGGTCACCGCGACGGCCGCGTGCACCTTGCCGATGCCGGTGATCACCGTCTCGTAGTGCGCCGGCACGTGCGCTGCCTCGGACTTCGTGGCGGCGACGACGAGGATCTCGGTCAACTCTTCTCTCCCAGCGCGAGGGTCGCGAGCGCCGCCCGGTGCAGCGCCCGCCCGTACCCCGCACCGTAGCCCGCCGCGTGCACCGCCAGCGGATGCAGCTGGTGCATCGGCACGCGCTCGCGCCATCCGGCACGCAGCGGGCACGTGGCGTCGTAGGCCGCGACGATCTCGTCGAGGCGGGGGCAGCCGAACAGCTCCAGCATCGCCAGGTCCGTCTCGCGATGACCGCCGTGCGCCGCCGGGTCGATCAGCACCACCCCCGCGGCGGTCCACAGCACGTTGCCGTTCCACAGGTCGCCGTGCAGGCGGGCGGGTGGTGCGCCGTCGTCGAACTCGCCGGCGGCGACGCGCGCGCAGGCCCGCTCGACGTCGGGCAGCTGCGCGGCGGTGACGCTGCCGGCGTCCACCGCGATCCGCAGGAACGGCTCGACCCGTTCCACCACGTAGAACTCGCCCCAGCTCGCGTGGACCGTGCTACTCATCGGCCGCCTGCCGATGAACAGCTGACCGTCGAATCCGTCCGGCGAGCAACCGAATCCGGCGGCGCCCGCGGTGTGCATACGCGCCAGGCGAGTGCCGAACTCCCGCCCCGCCGCGGCGGTGGGGGCCGTCTCGGTCAACCGCTCGAGGTCGATGTGGTCCACCCCGACGTCGCGGACACCGGCAACGGGCATGCCGGCGTCCGCGAGCCAGGCCAGCCCGGCGGCCTCGGTGCGGAAGAAGTCGGGGTGGGCCCCGGCCCGGTGCTTGCGGAAGACGTCGCTGCTCATCGCCACGAGTGTGCCCGCGGTGCGCCGCGCATGTCACCCGAGCAGACCGTCGGGCGTCCCGCTAGGGTTCGGAATATGGCGAACCTTCGCGAGCAGATCATCGAGGAACTCGGCGTCCGGCCGACGATCGACCCCCGGGCGGAGATCCGGTCCCGCGTGCAGTTCCTGAAAGACTACGTCGTGTCGACCCCCGCCAAGGGGTTCGTTCTCGGCATCAGCGGCGGTCAGGACAGCACCCTCGCCGGCCGGCTCGCCCAGCTCGCGGCCGAGGAGCTGCGCGCCGAGGGCCGCGAGGCCGAGTTCGTCGCGGTGCGGCTGCCCTACGGCGAGCAGGCCGACGAGCACGACGCGCAGGTCGCGCTGGAGTTCATCGGTCCCGACCGCTCGTTGCGGATCAACGTCAAGCCCGGTGCCGACGCCTCCGCCGCCGAGGTCGGGCAGGCCATGCACGAGATCTACGGCAACGGATCGCAGCTGAGCGACTTCGTGCGGGGCAACATCAAGGCCCGCGAGCGGATGATCCTGCAGTACGCGATCGCCGGCGAGCTCGGTTACCTGGTGGTCGGGACGGACCACGCCGCCGAGGCGGTGACCGGGTTCTTCACCAAGCACGGCGACGGCGGGGTGGACCTGACCCCGCTCGCCGGCCTGACGAAGCGGCAGGGCGCAGCGCTGCTGCGCGAACTCGGGGCTCCCGACAGCACCTGGCAGAAGGTGCCGACCGCGGATCTCGAGGAGGACCGGCCGGCCCTTCCGGACGAGGTGGCCCTGGGCATGACCTACGCGGAGATCGACGACTACCTCGAGGGCAAGGACGTCACTCCGGAGCTCGCCGAGAAGCTCGAGCGGACGTTCCTGAACACCCGGCACAAGCGGACGGTGCCGGTGTCGCCGTTCGACACCTGGTGGCGCTGACAGCCACCCCGCCCGGCGGCCGGGCCGATCCGCTCAGCCGCCGGCGAACGGCGGGAGGACGTCGACCGTAGGGCCGGCGGCGCGTCCGAGGTCACGGGTGAGTTCGGAGTCGATGAGGAACGCGGCCACCGACAGCACCCGCGCCATCTCGGCGCCGTGCCGGTCGATCAGCGCAATCTTGAGGGTGCCCAGATCCACCGACGGCGCCAGCGCCACCGTCTCCTTCTCCACTCCGGCCGCGTCCGCCGCCGCCGCGAAGTACCGCACCTCGATGCCCGTCACGGTCTCACCCACCGATAGCTCCCATGCTGCGCTGCGGCGGGGTGAAGTCCGCCGCGTTGATGCCGTGCCCGGCCCACTTGTTCCACATTGCACCACGCCACAGCGCGGCGAGCTCGTCGTCGCTCGCGCCGCCGCGCAGCGCCGCCCGCAGGTCGGTCTCCCGGTCGCTGAACAGGCACGAGCGCACGGTGCCTTCCGACGTCAGGCGGGTGCGGTCGCAGTCCGAGCAGAACGACCGCGTCACCGACGCGATGATGCCGACCGTCGCGGGCCCGCCGTCGACCGCCCAGCGTTCGGCCGGCGCCGACGGATCCTCGCGGCCGACCTCGGTGAGGGCGAAGCGGGCGGAGAGCACGTCGAGCAGCCGCTGCGCGGGCACCATGTTCGCCCGCGCCCACTCGTGGTCGGCGTCGAGCGGCATCTGCTCGATGAACCGCAGCTGCACACCCTCGTCGAGGCACCAGGCCAGCAGATCCGCGGCCCCGTCGAGGGTCTGCGGCATGAGCACCGCATTGACCTTCACGGGCGCGAACCCGGCCGCCTTGGCCGCCCGGATCCCACCCAGCACCGAATCCAGCCGATCGCGCCGGGTCAGCCGGGCGAACCGCTCGCGGTCGACCGAGTCCAGGGAGATGTTGACCCGGGTCAGGCCCGCATCGGCCAGCGCCCGGGCACGATGGGCGAGCCCCACCGCGTTGGTCGTCACCGCCAGCGGGATGCCGGGGACGGCGCGCGCACAGCCGGCGACGATCTGCTCGAGGTCCCGCCGCATGAGCGGCTCCCCGCCGGTGAAGCGCACCTCCCGGACCCCGAGCCGGTGCACCGCGACGGCCACGAGCCGCACGATCTCGTCGGCGCTGAGCAGCCGTTCGCGCGGGATCGCCGGCAGCCCCTCCTCGGGCATGCAGTACGTGCAGCGCAGCGAGCACTTCTCGGTGATCGAGACCCGCAGGTCGCGCGCGACACGCCCGAACCGGTCCAGCAGCACGGGGGTGTCGGGCCGGTCGGAGACGTCGTCGGCCGCGGCAGGGCGCACCGCCGGGATCCCCACGTGCACCGCGGTCATCGGGCCTCCGTCCTCATGACCCTCAGTATGCCGTCGCGGGCCCCGTCGCGCGGGAGGAGCAGAAACCACGACCCGGACGAGGACGCACAGCGCCGCGACCGATGTGCCTAGGATTGGCCCATGGCGGGCGGCAGGCGGTCGGTGGAGGAGCATGCGCGACACGTGGCGACGTTGCTCTCCCCGTTGCTGATCCGAGGTACCGAACCGGTGCCGCTGCTCGAAGCGCTCGACCGGGTGCTGGCCGAGGACGTCGTCGCTCCGATCGACCTTCCCACCTTCCGCAATTCGCAGATGGACGGCTACGCGGTCGACACGGCTTCGCTCACCGCGGCGCCCGCGACCCTGCCCGTGCGTGCCGTCCTCGCCGCCGGCGACGGGGTCGTCGAGCACGTGCCCGGGACCGCCACCAAGATCATGACCGGCGCGCCGCTGCCCACCGGTGCCGACGCCGTCGTTCCGGTCGAGGACACCGCCCCGGTCGAGGACACCGTGCCGGCCGAGGACACTGCGGCCGAGGGGCGGGGACTCCGGGTCACGGTGTGCACGCTGCCCGAACCGGGGGCATACGTGCGCGAGCGCGGCAGCGACATCCACCGCGGTCGCACGCTGCTGCCCGCTGGCACCGTCGTCGCGGCCCGGCACGTCGCGGCGCTCGCCGCCGTCGGCCTGACCCACGTGTTCGTCCGGACCCGGCCGCGCGTGGCGGTGATCTCGACCGGCAGCGAACTGGTGCCCGGAGGAAGCGTTCTCGCCCCGGGCAAGATCCACGACTCGAACGGGCCGGCCCTGGCCGCCAGCGCGGCCGCCAACGGGGCGCTGGTGGTCTCGGTGGATCGCAGCGGCGACGATGCGGAGGTGTTCGCGGCGAAACTCGCTCACGCCGCCTCCGTCGCCGAGGTGGTGTTCACCTCGGGCGGGGTGTCGAAGGGCGACTTCGAGGTCGTCAAGGACGTGCTCGGCCCGCGAGGTGCCGAATTCGTGGCGGTGGCGATGCAGCCGGGTGGACCGCAGGGCACGGCACTGGTGGATTCCGTGCCGGTGCTGACCTTCCCCGGCAATCCGGTCAGCGCGCTGGTCTCGTTCGAGGTGTTCGCCCGGCCGGTACTGCGGGCCGCTGCGGGACTGCCCGCCGTCGAGCCCGAGACCCGGCCTCTGTCAACAGGTCTCAGCTCCGTGCCGGGCAAGCGCCAGTTCCTGCGCGGTCGTCGCGACGGCGACGCCGTGGTGGCGATCCCCGGCGCCGGGTCCCACCTGATCGCCGCGATGGCCACCGCGGACGTGCTGCTCGACATCCCCGCCGACACCACGGACCTCGAACCCGGAGAACTCGTGAAGGTACTGCCGCTATGACCGAATCGCACGACCTCACCCCGCCCGACGGCGGGGCCCTGAGTCACCTCGACGACCGGGGCCGCGCCCGCATGGTCGACGTGTCCGGTAAGGCCGATACCGCCCGCGTCGCGGTCGCCGCCGGCGAACTCGTCACCACCGCGGAGGTGGTGTCGCTGGTGCGGGCCGACGACATGCCCAAGGCGGACGTGCTCGCCACCGCGCGGATCGCCGGGATCGCGGCGGCCAAGCGCACGTGGGAGCTGATTCCGCTGTGCCACCAGTTGGCGCTGTCGTCGGTGAAGGTGGCCTTCGGGTTCACCGACACCGCGATCACGATCGAGGCGACGGCAAAGACGAAGGGCCCCACGGGCGTCGAGATGGAGGCCCTCACCGCCGTCGCGGTGGCCGGGCTGACGTTGCACGACATGGTCAAGGCCGTCGACCCCGCCGCGGTACTGAACGGAGTGCGGTTGGTCTCGAAGGAGGGCGGCAAGCGCGGGCACTGGCAGCGCGACGAGGCGGAGACCGCCGCTCCGGCGGAGGACGAGACCGTCACGCCGGACGAGGGCGAGATCGTGGAGCAGGCCGGCGTGCCGGCGACGGTGCTCGTCGCGTCCACGGGTGTGGCTGCCGGTACGCGGGAGGACAGGACGGGCCCGCTGATCGCGGACTTTCTCGAGGCGCGCGGCTTCACGGTGCGTGGTCCGCTGGTGTACGCCGACGCGGACATCGCGTGGGGACTCGAGGACGCGCTCGCCGGCGACCCGGCCCTGGTGATCTCCACCGGCGGGACCGGCGCCTCCCCCACGGACGCGACCCCGGAGGCGACGCTGGCGCTGCTGGACCGCGAGCTGCCGGGGGTCGCCGACGCCATCCGCCTGCGCGGCCTGCAGGCCACCCCGCACGCCTCGCTGTCACGCGGCGTGGCCGGGCTGGTGGGCCGCTCGGTGGTGGTCAATCTGCCCGGCTCACCGGGTGGCGTGAAGGACGGGCTGGCGGTGCTCGAGCCGATTCTCGGCCACCTGCTGGCCCAGGTCGCCGGAGGAGGCGCGCATGAATGAGCTGCTGGCACGGATCTCGGCCGAGCCGCTCGACCCGGCGTCGGTGGACGCCGCGGTCGCCGGCCCCGAGCACGGGGCGGTGGTGCTGTTCAGCGGGGTGGTGCGCAACCACGACGGCGGGCGCGCAGTGAGCGCGCTCGAGTACCGGGCGCACCCCGAGGCGGAGCGATTCCTGCGCCGCTGTTGCGAACAGGTGGCGGCGGAGTCGGGACTGCCGGTCGCCGCGGTCCACAGAGTGGGCGATCTCACCATCGGCGATCTCGCGCTGGTGGCGGCGGTGGCGGCACCGCACCGGGCCGAAGCCTTCGCTGTGTGCGCCGAACTGGTCGAACGCATAAAACGCGAGGTCCCCATCTGGAAGCGGCAGCGATTCGAGGACGGTCTGTCCGAGTGGGTCGGCCTCGACGCGTGCGCCGACGAGCATCCCGGCGTGGGGTAGGCTGCGGTAGTTCGGGCATCACGACGATGCTCACCGTCGTGGGATACCGGCGGACCGGGATCGTGCCCGGTTCCGCATGCAATACCGGCATCGGCTTTCCTTGCGGCGATCCACTGCGCCCTCCGAGATCGTCTCGGGGTGCGTGCACGCTGCATCGAAAGGCAGTTCTGTACCTATGACCGTTTCCTTCTCCGACCTCGGCGTCCCCCGGACCCTGGTGGCCTCCCTGGGCGACAGCGGCATCACGAGCCCGTTCCCGATCCAGGTCGACACGCTGCCCGACACGCTGGCCGGCCGTGACGTGCTCGGCCGCGGCCGCACGGGCAGTGGCAAGACGTTGGCGTTCTCCATTCCGCTCACCGCGCGCCTGGCCGGCCGCGCCACCCGCGAGGCAGGCCGCCCGCGTGGGCTGGTGCTGGCCCCCACCCGCGAGCTGGCCACGCAGATCGCCGCGGTCGTCGAGCCCCTCGCGCGGGTCGCCGGGCTGCGGGTGACCACCATCTTCGGCGGAGTGTCGCAGAACCGGCAGGTCGACGCGCTGCGCCGCGGCGTGGACATCGTGATCGCCTGCCCGGGCCGGCTCGAGGACCTGATGCGGCAGAAGTTCGTCACGCTCGACGCGGTGGAGATCACCGTGCTCGACGAGGCGGACCACATGGCCGATCTCGGCTTCCTGCCCGGTGTAACGCGCATCATGAACGCGACCCCCAAGGACGGTCAGCGCCTGCTGTTCTCGGCCACGCTGGACAACGGCGTCGACAAGCTCGTCAAGCGGTTCCTGCGCAACGAGGTGCTGCACTCGGTCGACGAGGCGCACTCCCCGGTGGCGGCGATGACCCATCACGTGTTCGACGTCGACAACGCCGACACGAAGAAGGACCTCGTGCGGACCCTGGCGTCCGGTACGGGCCGGCGAATCCTGTTCATGCGCACCAAGCATCAGGCCCGCAAGCTCGCCCGTCAGCTCACCGAGTCCGGCATCCCGGCGGTCGATCTGCACGGCAACCTGTCGCAGAACGCGCGCGACCGCAATCTCGCGGCGTTCTCCTCCGGTGAGGCGCGTGTGCTCGTGGCCACCGACGTCGCGGCCCGCGGCGTCCACGTCGACGACGTGGAACTGGTGGTGCACGTCGACCCGCCGGCCGAGCACAAGGCGTACCTGCACCGTTCGGGCCGTACGGCCCGCGCCGGGAGCACCGGCGACGTCGTGACCGTGGTGCTGCCCGAGCAGCGCAAGGATCTGGCCGTCATCATGCGCAAGGCCGCGATCAAGGTCACTCCGGTGCGGGTGACGGCGAAGTCGGAACACGTGCTGGACCTGGTCGGCGAGATCGCCCCGCACGTGAGCCCGTCGGTCAAGCAGGCCGCACCGGCCCCGTCCGGCGGTGGATCGCGACGGCCGGCCCGGCGCAGCGGCAGTGGGGCCGCCGCTCAGCGCGGCGCCCGGCAGCACGGCGGCGGGACCGCCCGGCAGCACGGCGGCGGGGCCGCCCGGCAGCAGGGCGCGTCGCGGCAGGAGCAGCCGGCGGCCCGGCAGGAACGCGCCGGCCAGGCCGGGGGGCGCCGACGTCGCCCGAATCACACGTCGGCGACCGCCGCACGGTAGGTAGGGTCCCGCTACCGGTCCCGCGCTCAGCGCGGGGTGAACCGGTGCACGGCCAGCATCGCGTCTGCCGGCACCGGTTCGGTCGGGACACACTCGGCGAGCCGGGCGCGTACCGCCTCGGGGTCGAGATCGGCGCCGATCACGACGAGCCGGGTGGTGGCGGGGACGTCGCCCGTGCGCCGGACGGGGTCGAAGCGGATGTGGTCGCCGACGGTGTGCAGCAGGTAGGTGCGCGTGCGTCCCCCGGCGACGAGGTGGACGTACCCCTTGATGCGGAACACCCCGGCCGGCTGGTCCTCGAGGAAGTCGACGAGGGCACGCGGGTGCAGTGGGACGGGGGATTCGAAGTCGATGGCTTCGTAGCCGTCGTGCAGGTGCGTGTGGTCGCCGTCCTCGTCGTGTTCCTCGTACAGCAACCGGTCGAGGCTGAGTTGTTCGCCGGGTTGCGGCTCGGGGCGTTCGGGGATGTCGAACAGCAACGCCGGGTCGATGCGCCCGTGCACGGTGGACACGATCGCGGCGCGGTCGTTGAGGCGGCACAGCAGTTCGAGCAACTCGTCGTGGGCGTCGCCGTCGATGCGGTCGGTCTTGTTGAGCAGCACGAGGTCCGCGAGCGCGACGTGCTGATCGAGTTCGGGATGCCGGTCCCGGACGGTGCCGAACTCGGCGGCGTCGACGACGAGGACGAGACCGCCGTAACCCACGTATTCGTTGCCCGAGCCGACGACGAGCCGGATCATGTTGCGCGGCTCGGCGAGTCCGCTGGCTTCGACGACGATGACGTCGATGCCGGAGGTACGGTGCGCGAGCCGGTCGAGCATCGCGTCCATGTCGGCGACGTCGACGGCGCAGCACAGGCAGCCGTTGCTCAGCGAGACCATGGAGTCGACCTGCCCGGCGACCATCATCGAGTCGATGTTGACCGAGCCGAAGTCGTTGACGATCACGCCGATTCGCGCGCCGCGGTTGTTGCGCAGCAGGTGATTGAGCAGGGTGGTCTTCCCGGAGCCCAGGAATCCTGCGACGATCACCACGGGGATCCGCTTGTTCGCCATGAGGCGAGCCTAGCGGTGCGTCCCGCCGGCCGGTCCGGGGACGGGACGCACCACGGGCGTGTCAGTTGCCCCGGCGGATCCATTCCTCGAGGTGCGGGGACTCGGTGCCGATCGTCGTGCCGTCGCCGTGACCGGTGTGTACCTTCGTCTCGGCGGGCAGGGCGAACAGCTTGTCGCGGATCGAGCCGATGATGGTCGGGAAGTCCGAGTACGAGCGTCCCGTCGCACCGGGACCGCCGGAGAACAGGGTGTCGCCGGTGAACAGCTCGCCCGCCTCCGGCAGGTACAGGCACGTCGAGCCGGGCGAGTGCCCGGGGGTGTGGATGACCTGGATGTCGGTGCCCGCCACCGCGATCCGATCACCGTCCGCGAGCGGCCGGTGCGCGACACCGGGGTGGGTCATCTCCCACAGCACGTCGTCGGCGGGGTTGAGCAGGATCGGTGCGTCGAGCTTGTCGGCCAGTTCCGGGGCGACGGTGACGTGGTCGTTGTGCCCGTGCGTGCACACGATCGCCACCACCTTCCGGCCGCCGACCGCGTCGATGATCGGCTGCGCGGTGTGCGCGGCGTCGACGATCACGACCTCGTCGTCGTCGCCGACGAGCCAGATGTTGTTGTCGACCTCCCACTCGCCGCCGTCGAGGGCGAAGGTGCCGTGGGTGACGACCCGGTCGATACGCAGGCGGTGCCGATCCCCCGTCGCTTCGCTCGCCCCGGTCACGTCCCCCGTCGCTTCGCTCGCCCCGGTCACGTCCCCCGTCGCTTCGCTCGCCCCGGTCACATCCCCCGTCGCTTCGCTCGCCCCGGTCACAGGACCACCACCGAGCGCAGCACCTCGCCGCGGTGCATCGTCTCGAACGCCTTCTCCACCTGGTCGAGGGCGATGCGCTCGGTGACGAACTTCTCGAGCGGCAGCCGGCCCTGCTGGTAGAGATCGACGAGCATGGGGAAGTCCCGCTCGGGCAGGCAGTCCCCGTACCAGGACGACTTGAGCGACCCACCGCGGGAGAAGAAGTCGATCAGCGGCATCTCGAGGGTCATCTCCGGGGTGGGCACCCCGACGAGGACGACGGTGCCGGCCAGGTCGCGGGCGTAGAACGCCTGCTTCCACGTCTCCGGGCGACCGACCGCGTCGATGACCACGTCGGCGCCGAAGCCGCCGGTCAGCTCCTGGATCGCCTCGACCGCGTCGACCTCGGCGCCGTTGATCGTGTGGGTCGCCCCGAGGTCGGTGGCCCACTCGAGCTTCCTCGGGTCCCGGTCGACCGCGATGATCTTGTTGGCGCCGGCGAGGCGGGCACCCATGATCGCGGCGTCGCCCACGCCGCCGCAGCCGATCACCGCGACGGAGTCGCCGCGGGTCACCCCGCCGGTGTTCACCGCGGCACCGAGGCCGGCCATCACCCCGCAGCCGAGCAGGCCGACGACGGCCGGGTCGGCGCTGGGGTCGACCTTGGTGCACTGCCCGGCGTGCACGAGGGTCTTGTCGGCGAACGCGCCGATGCCCAGGGCCGGGGTCAGCTCGGTGCCGTCCTCGAGGGTCATCTTCTGCGTGGCGTTGTGCGTGTCGAAGCAGTACTGCGGGCGGCCGCGCTTGCAGGCGCGGCACTGCCCGCACACGGCCCGCCAGTTGAGGACGACGAAGTCCCCGACGGCGACCGAGTCGACGCCCGCACCGACTGACTCGACGACACCGGCGGCCTCGTGCCCGAGCAGGAACGGGAACTCGTCGTTGATGCCACCCTCCCGGTAGTGCAGGTCGGTGTGGCACACGCCGCACGCGGCGATCGCGACGACGACCTCCCCCGGCCCCGGGTCGGGGATGACGATCGGCACGACCTCGACGGGAGCGCCCTTCGCGCGGGCGACGACGCCCCGGACCTGCTGTGGCATGACGGTGTCTCCTTCTTCTCGTGCGGTGCTCACGCGACGTCGGCGACGTATCGCGATATGCGCACACGCTATCGGCGACGGGGCGCCCCGGTACCTGATCGAAGGAGTGGATCCACCTGACCGAAAGACCAGTCCCACACTTTCGACCCCGAAATGCCGAAGTGTCGTTGATCGAGTACGGAAGTCCGGCTAAGCTTCGATATGACCGCCCTCACAGGGCGCAGCGTCCAGGCGAGGCGACCCCTCGCAGGCCCGAGGAGTGCAATGTCGATCGCCAACACGGTGACCCTCCCCCACCCCCGCAGCGAGAGCTGGGACTGGCAGCTGCACGCGGCGTGCCGTGGCCACGAGTCGTCGGCCTTCTTCCATCCCGAGGGGGAACGTGGCCGCGCACGCGAACTGCGCGAGTACCGCGCCAAGCTCGTCTGCGCCCGGTGCCCGGTCCTCGAGAACTGCCGCACCCACGCACTGGAAGTCGGTGAGCCGTACGGCATCTGGGGTGGCATGTCGGAGTCCGAGCGCCGCTCGCGCCGGGCCGCCGTGAATCGGTCGGCCCGGTGGGGCATGCTGGGGCGCTGACGCGCGTCCCACCTCCGCCGCGACGCGGCGCCAGGCGCCGACCAGGGAGGCACGAATGGACTCACCCGGCCACCCCGGCCCGCCGATCCTCGTCGTCATGGGGGTGTCCGGCTCCGGCAAATCGACCGTCGCGGCACTCGTCGCCGAGGCCACCGGATGGGACCTGCTCGAGGGCGACGACCTGCATCCGCGTGCCAACGTGGAGAAGATGGCCGCCGGCCGGCCGCTCAGCGACGCGGACCGGGCGCCGTGGCTCGCCGCGGTCGGCGCGTGGATCCGGGACCACACCGGCCGGGGCCGGCCGGGGGTGGTGACGTGCTCGGCGCTGCGCCGCCGCTACCGGGACGACCTCGCCGGCGAGAACGTGGTCTTCGTGCACCTGGCGGGCACGCGCGAGCAGATCCGGGAACGGCTCCGCACGCGGCGCGGCCACTACATGCCGGCCGACCTGCTGGACTCGCAGTTCGACACGTTCGAGCCGCTCGAACCCGACGAGGCGGCGATCGTTGTCGGCATCGACGCCGAGCCCGCCGACGTCGCCGCCGAGATCGTGGCGCGGGCGACCGAGTGGACGCGCGGGACGGACGTCAGCCCGCGGCCTTGATCCCCGCCTCGGCGCCGAGCGCGGCCGCCTCCCCGCGGGTGCTCACCCCGAGCTTGCGGAGCACCGAGGCCACGTGGAACTTGACCGTCGACTCGCTGACGCCGAGCCGCTCGGCGATCACCCGGTTCCGCCGCCCCGCGACGAGGTGCTCGAGCACCTCCACCTCGCGTGGCGCGAGGACCGCCAGCGCCTCGAGTGCGGGGCTCCCGGCCACGGGTGCGGGCATGTCGAGCGGTAGCCGGGCCGCGACCCGGCAACCCCAGCCGGGCGTGGACTCGGCCTCCACGGTGCCGCCGAGGGTTTCGGCCCGGTCCCGCAGCTGCCGCGCGAGGTCGGCGGCGTCGGCCTCGCCGTCACCGTCGTCCCGGATGTCGATCAGCAGATCGGTTCCGTCGCAGTTCCAGGCGACCCGGACGCGGCCGAGGTTCGCCTGCGCGGACATCGCGAGGACCGCGCCACGGGCGAGGGCCCGGGCCGCATGCGCGACCTCGCCCGGTAGCGCCCGCCCGTCCACCGGCGGGGCGACCATCTCGAGCACCACCTCGCGGTGCCGGAGCAGACCGCGCAGTTCGCCGTGCAGCCTAGCGAAGGCGGTGGTCACCGCCTCCTCGGCGAGTTCGCGGTGACGGTCGACGGCCGAGCGCAGCCCGATGAGGGCATTGGTGGCGGTTTCGCGCGCGGTGATGCGGGCCCGGGTGTCGTCGAGGTCCCTCGACCGCAGCGTCGCGAGGATCGACTCGAGCGTCATCGCATGGGCCTCGGTGAGCTCGGCAACGGTCCGTGCGCGTTCGGAGGACGCGGCACGGGATTCGGCGAGGTACGCCGGGCTGGCGTTGCGGACCTGCAGCTGGATGCCGGTGGCCACCACGGCGAACAGGGCCCGCACCAGCTCGAGGGGAATCGAGCCGGTGCGGGCACCGTCCGGGACGAGCACGAGCAGCGTGTCGGTGGCGTCGAGGATCGCCCACACGTCGCGGTCCCGGCCCGCGATCCGGGCCGGGCCGCGACGGATCTGCCCGGTCGCGAGTTCGCTTCGGACGCGGTCGAGTTCGGCGATGGTCACGCGGTCGACGATCGCCGGGTCGCCGGCCACCTTGCGGGGCCGGCCGGTGCATTCCCGCGTGAAGATCACCAGGGCGGTGTGCGGGACCAGGTCGGTGAGCAGCGCCGAGAAGCGCTGGCCGATCTCGGTGAGCGGCCCGACCAGCACGTCCCGCAGGTTCGTGATCAGCGTGTCGGGGGCCGGGATCGGGGTGTTCACTCCGGTCACGATAGCGCGCGCGGCCCGGCGGCCGGCACCGCCGATCAGTGTGTGGCCACCGAGGCGGGCGTGTCGGCGGACCGGGCGTCCGCGGCGTGCGCCTCGAACCGCAGCCGTCCCACGGCGACGGCGGCGAGCACGAGGGCGCCGGCGACGAGCAGGTAGAGCTGGGCGGGCGACCAGTGCAGGTCGAGCAGCGCACCGGCGACGATCGGCGAGGCGATGGCCCCGAGCCGGCCGACGCCGATGCCCCAGCCGACTCCGGTCGCCCGCACCGACGGCGCATACACCGAGGGCGTGATCGCATACAGGCCTGCGATGCACCCGTTGACGAACACGCCGATGAGGGCGCCGAGCGCGAACGCGACGACCACCGCGACGGTAGCAGGGACGAAGACCACGAGCAGAACGCCGGCGATCACCATGTACGACGCCAGGACCCGCTTCAGCGCGAATCGCGCGGACAGTGCGCCGAGCAGCGTCGCGCCGAAGATGCCGCCGAGGTTCAGCAGCACGCCCCCGGTGATGCCCTGGTCGGCCGACAGGCCAGCCTCGACGAGCAGCTTCGGCGTCCAGCTCGTCACGAAGTAGAAGGCGAACATGGTCAGGAAGAACGCGGCCCAGACGAGCAGCGTCGAGCGACGCTGCCGGGGTGCGAGGAGGCTGCCGATCCTGACGCCGGACCGCGCCCCGGAAGCGTCGGCCTGGCGCGGCGCGGGCAGCGCGGCGAGCGGCTGGTGCCCGGCGCGGACCGCGAACGCGTTGATGCGGGCGAGGGCGTGGGCGGGCCGCCGGGCGAGCAGGAAGTCGAGGGATTCGGGCAGGCGGAGGTACACGACCGGGATGATCACCGCCGTGCAGACGCCGCCGAACAGGAAGACGGATCGCCATCCGTAGGAGTTCTGCAGCACGACGGCGATGATGCCGCCGACGGTGGCGCCGACGGCGTAGCCGGTGGAGTTCAGGCTCACCGCCAGCCCGCGCCACCGGTTGGAGGCGTACTCGCTGGCGACGACGTTGCTGCTGGCGAGGATTCCGCCGATGCCGACGCCGGTGAGGGCGCGCAGCAGTCCCAGCTGCAGGGCGCTCTGGCTGACCGCGGAGGCAAGCATGCCGATCGACGCGATCCCCAGGCAGAGCAGGATCATGCCGCGGCGGCCGATCGTGTCGGCCCACGGCGCGAGGAACAGGGAGCCCGCGGCCATGCCGAACAGGCCTGCGCTGAGCAGCAGGCCGAGCGCCGAACCGGACAGGTTCCACTCCTGGGACACCGACTGGGCGGTGAAGGCCATGACGAGCACGTCGAAGCCGTCGAGGACGTTGAGCAGCACGCAGATCGCCACCGCGCCCCATTGGAAGCGCGTCATCGGGCTGGTGTCGATGCGTTCACGTAGATCGATTGCCATGTATCGGGCCCCTGTTCGAAGGATGTGAGGCGAGTCACCTGCGAGGAGCGTTGCGGATCGGATCACAGCGAATCCACCCTCCTTCCGGATACCGGAAGGAGGGCCCTCGACTTTCCGGCATCCGGAAGTCGGGTGGCGCCCGTCACGTGTCGCCCGTCACGGTGGTGGCATCCGCCGGTCGCTCGGACCGGAACCATCCCCGTGGAGACGAGACAACTCATGACGAAGATCGCCCGGAACCAGTGGTATGTGGCCGCGTACGGCCGCGAGATCGACCGGGAACTGTTCGCCCGGACCATCTGCGACGAGCCGATCCTGTTCTGGCGCACCGAATCCGGTGAGGTCACCGCAATGTCGGACCGGTGCGTGCACCGCCGCTTCCCGCTCTCGCAGGCGCCGAGCCGCCTCGCGGGCGACACGGTCGTGTGCGGCTACCACGGCTTCACCTACGGCTCCGACGGCGGCTGCGTGGCCGTGCCGGGCCAGAAGCGGGTGCCCCGCACCGCGCGACTGAAGTCCTACCCGGTGGTCGAGCAGGACTCGTTCGTGTGGATCTGGATCGCCGACCCGGACCGTCCGGCCGAGCCCGATCCGACCCGCATCCCCCGGGCGCCGTGGCTCGACTCGCCCGGCTACGCCGTGGCCTCGGGCATGGAGCCACTGCAGGCGCGCTACAGCCTGCTCGTCGACAACCTGATGGACCTCTCCCACGAGACGTACCTGCACGGCGGCTACATCGGCACCCCCGAGGTGGCCGAGACCCCCATCACCACCGAGGTCGACGACGAGGCCGGGATCGTCTACGTCTCCCGGCACATCGCCGACGCGGAATGCCCGCCCTTCTACGCCGAATCAACCGGCCTCGAGGGCCGCATCACCCGGTGGCAGGACATCGAATACCACCCGCCGTGCCTGTACCTGCTGCACAGCCGGATCGCGCCCGTCGGCGTGCTGCCGCCCGAGACCGGACCCGACAGCGACGCGTTCCACGTCGAGGTGGTCTACGCGATCACCCCGGAGACCGAACACTCCACTCACGATTTCTGGTCGGTGGCAAGGGATTTTGCGCTCGACGACGAGAAGGTCACCGAGTTCCTGCGCGAGAACAACCGTACCGTCGTGCTCCAGGACGTCGTCGCGCTCGACCGGCTCGAACAGGTGCTCGCCACCGAGCCCGAGGGGTACCAGGAACTGAGCATCAACATCGACGCCGGCGCCCTGGCCGCGCGGCGGATCCTGCAGGCGATGACGGCGGGCGGCACCCTCGCCGAGACGAGGTGACCGATGTCCTCGCAACCGAACCGGATGCTGCGCGGGCCCCACGTGATGCGCGTCGTGTGGCTGCCCGGCTCCGACCGCCTCGAGGGAACGTGCCATTGCGGTGCCCGGCACGTCGCCGAGGACCCCGTCACGCTGTGGGACTGGCTGCTCGCCCATCCCGTCGGCCACGCCGCCGCCCTCCCCCCGCCACCCGAACCGACCCGCGAACTCGCCCACACGTGAGGACCCGACCATGATACTCCCGGAAAAAGGCTCCCCAGCAACAGAATTCGGCACCGAACTCGAAATCGTCGAGCGGACGGAACCCGCGGACGGCGTCGTCGCGCTGCGCCTGCGGCACCCCAACGGCGAGCCCCTGCCGCCGTGGAGTCCCGGCGCGCACATCGATCTCGTGCTCGACGAGGACCTCGTCCGCCAGTACTCGCTGTGCGGCGACCCGGCCGACACCGGGACGTGGCGCATCGCCGTCCTGCGCGAGGCCGACGGCCGCGGCGGCTCGCAGTACGTGCACGACAAGCTCGCCGTCGGTGACCGCGTCCGCGTTCACGGACCCCGCAACAACTTCGACCTCGCCCCGGCGCCGCGCTACCTCTTCCTCGCCGGCGGGATCGGGATCACCCCGATCGTGCCGATGATCGCCGCGGCCGAGGCGGCCGGCGCCGACTGGTCCCTCACCTACGGCGGCCGCCGCCGTGCCTCGATGGCGTTCGCCGACGACCTCGTCACCCGCTACCCGGGCCGGGTCACCCTCGTGCCTCAGGACGAACGGGGCCCGCTCGATCTGCCGTCGCTGCTCGGACACGCACGTCCCGGCACCCTCGTCTACTGCTGCGGCCCCGCCGGGCTGCTCGACGCCGTCACCACCGCCTGCGCCGACCGGCCCGCCGGGTCGCTGCGGATCGAACGGTTCGCCGCGAAGGAACAGTCCGCTCCGGTGCGCTCGGACGGCTTCGAGGTGGAGCTGGCCCTGAGCGGCACCACCGTCACCGTCACGCCCGGCGAGAGCGTCCTGGACGCCGTCGCCGCCGCGGGCGTGCAGGTGCTCTCGTCCTGCCGGGAAGGCACCTGCGGCACCTGCGAGACCACCGTGCTCGCCGGCACGGTCGATCACCGCGACTCCCTGCTGACCCCCGAGGAACAGGCCGCGCACGACACCATGCTGATCTGCGTGTCCCGCGCCGCCTGCCCCCGCCTGGTTCTCGAACTCTGACTGCCCGAATCCCGAGGTGACCGCCGTGACCGTCGCAATGCACCCGCCCACCCTCGACGACGACCCGTTCGACGACGCCGTCCTCGCCGACCCGTACGAGTTCCACGCCCGTCTGCGCGCCGCCGGACCGGTGGTGTACCTGCCCCGATACGACGTGTACGCGACGGGCAGGTTCGAGGAGGTCCACGCCTGCCTCACCGACTGGCGCACCTTCGTCTCCGGACGAGGGGTCGGCCTGGCCGACTTCGCCCACGAGACACCGTGGCGTCCCCCGAGCCTGCTGCTCGAGGCCGACCCGCCGGACCACACGGTCGTGCGGGCGGCCATGGGGGCCGTCGTCTCGCCACGCACCGTGCGCGCGCTACGCGCCGGGTTCGAGGCCGAGGCCCACGCCCTGGCCGACGCGCTCGTGGCCCGCGGTGAGTTCGACGCCGTCACCGATCTCGCCGAGGTGTTCCCCCTGCGGGTGTTCCCGGACGCGGTGGGGATCCGGGAGGACGGCCGCGAGCATCTGTTGCCGTACGGCGCCACGGCGTTCAACGCTTTCGGCCCCCGCAACGACCGCGTGGAGAAGGCACTCGCCGCGTCCGGGCCGACGCAGGAGTGGGTCGCGGAGTCCTGCCGGCGGGAGAATCTCGCGCCGGGCGGGTTCGGCGCGCAGATCTGGGCGGCCGCCGACCGTGGTGACATCACCGCCGAACAGGCGCCGATGCTCGTTCGATCCCTGCTCACCGCCGGCGTGGACACCACCGTTCACGGCATCGCCAACACCGTCTACGCCATGACGCGGTTCCCCGGGCAGTGGCAGGCGCTGCACGCCCGGCCGGCGCTCGCGAAGTTCGCGTTCGACGAGGCGCTGCGCTGGGAATCGCCCGTGCAGACCTTCTTCCGCACCACCTCCACCGACACCGAGGTGGCCGGCGTCCCCATCGGCGAGGGCCGCAAGGTCCTGCTGTTCCTCGGCGCCGCCAACCGCGACGAACGGCGATGGGGACCTGATGCGCACGTCGTCGACATCCACCGCTCCGCCGGTGGACACGTCGCGTTCGGCATGGGCATCCACCAGTGCGTCGGCCAGCCGATCGCGCGGCTCGAGGCCGAGGTGCTGCTCACCGCGCTGGCACAGCGGATCCGGCGGATCGAACCGGCCGGGGATCCGGTGCCGCAACCGAACAACACGCTCAAGGGCTGGGCTAGCATTCCGCTCAGAGTCGAACCGGCCTGACCGGAGCAGTTCCCGAGGAAGGGGTGAGCCCACCGTGACCCCCACCGGCGCCGCCCGCCCGGCCACCGGTTCCGTCACGGTACGCGCGCTCACCCTCCTGGAGGCGTTCACACGCGAGCAACCCAACCTGACCCTGAGCGAGATTTCCCGGCGCACCGGCCTGCCGCTCACCACGGTGCACCGGCTCGCCGGGGATCTCACCGAATGGGGCGCGCTGGAACGCGACTCGTCCGGCCGCTTCAGCATCGGGCTCCGGCTGTGGCAGGTCGCGGCGCTCGCGCCGCGCGGCACGCTGCTGCGCGAGCTGGCGCTGCCCGTGATGGAGGACCTGTCGCAGATCACCCAGGAGAACGTGCAGCTCGGCGTGCGCGAGGGCACCGAGGTGGTGTTCGTCGAACGCCTGCGCGGCCAGCGGGCGGTGAAGACCCTCACCCGGGTCGGCAGCCCCTTTCCCATCCACGCGTCCGGCCTGGGACTCGTGCTGCTCGCGTTCGCACCGCGCTCCGTTCAGGAGGAGGTGCTGGCCCGGCCGCTGGAGCGGTTCACCGAACGCACCCTCACCTCCCCCGCCGAGCTGCGCCGGGTCCTGGCCGAGGTACGTCGCTCCGAGATCGCGGTGAGCGACCGGCAGGTGACGATGGAGGCGGTCTCCGTGGCCGCACCGATCTTCGAGCGGCCCGGCATCGCGATCGCGGCGCTGTCGATCGTCGCCGCCGCCGACACCGCGCAGATCACCGCACTGTCCCAACTGGTCCGCACCGCGGCCCGCGCGATCGGCCGCTCGCTGCGGCCCGGCGGATTGACAAGCAGCGATGAGTGAACCCGCCCGCACCGTGCCGCGGCTGCTGCTCGACCGGATGGCCCGCACGCCCCACGCGGAGGCGTTCCGGCACCCCAGCGGCGACGACTGGACGAGCGTGTCGTGGACCGAGGTGGGCAGCCGGGTCACCGCCCTGGCCGCCGGGTTGATCGGCCGTGGAATTCGCCCGGGCGCGCACGTCGCCGTCTGCGCCGCCACCAGCTACGCGTGGATCCTCGCCGACCTCGCGATCGTGTGCGCGGGGGCGGTCACCGTTCCGGTCTATCCCGCCACCCCGCCGGCGGAGGTGGCGGCGCTGCTCCGGCAGTCGGGCAGCGTGCTGACCTTCGCCGACCGGCCGCTGCCCACCGCGCCGGTGCTGCACCTGGACCGGCTCGGCGAACTCGAGGCCGAGGGCCGACGGCTCCTGGCCGCCGATCCCGGGGCGGTCGCGGCCCGCATCGCGGGCGTAACGCCCGACCACCTCGCCACCCTGATCTACACCTCCTCCGACGGCACCGCCAAGGGCGCCTGCCTGCCGCATGCCGCCGTCACCTATGAGGCCCGTGCCATGGCGCGCCTGGGCATGCTCACGCCCTCGGACCTGCAACTGCTGTGGCTGCCGCTCTCCCACGTCTTCGGACGCGCGCTGCTGTTCGTGGGCGTGCATCTGGGCGTGCCGACGATCGTCGACGGCCGTGCCGATCGGGTCGTGCAGCACCTCGGCGAGGTCCGGCCGACATTCCTCGGGTCCGTTCCCCACGTGCTGGGCAAGATCCGCGCCGGCGTGGAGTCCGGTGCCGCGGATCTGGGCCGGTTGCGGTTCGTGCTCTCCGGCTCGGCGCGGCTCGACCGTCCGCTGGCCGAGTGGTTCGAAGGGGCCGGCGTGCCGGCACTCGAGGGATACGGCCTCACCGAGACCGCGGGTCCGTGCTGCGTCAACCGCCCGGACAGCCGGCGCCTCGGTTCCGTGGGCCGGCCGCTGCCCGGCACGCAGGTGCGCATCGCCACCGACGGGGAACTGCTCGTCCGCAGCCCCGCCGTCATGACCGGTTACCACGACGACGCCGAGCGCACCGCGGCAGCCCTCGAACGCGACGGCTGGTTCCACACCGGCGATCGCGCCGTCGTCGACGACGACGGTTTCGTCACACTGCGCGGCCGCAAGAAGGAGGTGTTCAAGACCTCCACCGGCAAGTACGTCGCGCCGGTCGCCGTCGCACGCCGGTTCCGGGCCCTGTTGCCCGGCGCGGACCTCGTCGTGGTGGGCGAGCTCCGCCCCTACTGCGTAGGACTGGTGGTCCCCACCTCGGGCCGGGCGATCCCACCGGCCGAGGCCGCGGCCGCCGTCGACCGGCTCAATGCCGAGCTCGGCCGCTGGGAACGCATCCGCCGGTTCACCGTGCTGCCCGCACCGTTGCCGCCCACGGACGTCGACGCGCACGGACGTCCGCTGCGGGAGCGGGTGCTCGCGCGCTGCGCCGAGGTGGTGGAACGGCTGTACGAGGGTTGATCAGGGGCGGTAGCCCGGCTCGGTGCGGCCGGCGTCCCAGGTGCGATCGGCGTCCCAGGTGGACACCGCCCAGATCACCACCACGTCGATCGCGATGATCGCGATCGACCATCCCGGGTAGTAGGGCAACCACAGGAAGTTCGCGATGATCGACAGCGCCGCGATGACGATCGCGGCGACGCGCGCCCACGTGGCTCCCGTGACGAGAGCGAGACCGATCACGGCCACGAGTATGCCCAGGATCAGATGCACCCAGCCCCATGCCGAGACACTCCAGGAGAAGGTGTACTCCTGGCCGACCACGATGATGTCGTCCTTGGCGATCGCGGCGATACCCTGCAGAAACTGCAGGACGCCGACCGTTGCGAGCAGGATGCCGGCCGCGATCGACGTGCCCGCGGCGAAGCCCTGCTTCAGGCCGGACCCCGTTGCCGGACCGCTACCGTGGCGGACCGCGGCGGCGGGGCCGCCGGCCTCGTGGGCACCCCCACCGTGGCGCGCGGACGCACCCGCCGCTGCGGTGGAACCTGCACCGGCGGTGGCACCTGCGCCAGCCGTCGAACCTGCACCGGCCGTGGCACCGGCACCGGTTGGAGAACCCGGGGTAACACTCGAACCTTCGGACACGACAGCTCACCTCTCCCGTTTTCGAAGCGATCCATCACAGTGTGCGCCGCCGGACGAAAGCGTGAAGCAGGTTCCGAGGGTGAAAAATGTCGGCATTGCCCGGAGAAGGGGGCCGCCGCGGTGGGAGAAGGATCCGGAGAGTCCCGGAGGGAGTGGAGCTAAGGGGACTCGAACCCCTGACCCCCACACTGCCAGTGTGGTGCGCTACCAGCTGCGCCATAGCCCCGTGCAGAACAACCGGGCCACCCGCGGTGGCCTCTCACGACGAGAGGCGAGAGCATTCACTCTCGCCTCTCGCGGTGATGGTGGAGCTAAGGGGACTCGAACCCCTGACCCCCACACTGCCAGTGTGGTGCGCTACCAGCTGCGCCATAGCCCCGTACTCGGATCGTCACCCGGGATTTACTCCCCGGTGCGAGAAGAAAATTACACCATCGCCGTCGACGACAACAAATCGCCTGGTCAGTGGCGACGGTGCGGGCGACGGTGGTCGAACGGCCGACCACCGTCGCCGCCGCCTCAGCCGAGTTCGGCCACCCAGTTGTCGTTGCCGAGGGCGTCGATCACGGTGCCGTTGTGCACCACCGCGGGGGTGCCGGACGCGCCCGCCGCCGCGAGCGCCTGCCGTCCCGCCTCCGCGTCGACGGCGGCCTGCTCGACGCGCGCGCCGTCGGCGACGCACTGCGCCGCCTCGTCGGACGCCCCGGCGTCCCGCGCCATCTGTGCCAGCTCGGCGTTGGTGAGGTCGCTGTCGCTCCGCTCGGCGGGCTGATTCTCCGGCGAGAGCAACGCGCCGTGGAACGCAGAGAACGCCGTCGCGTCCCCGGTCTGCGCGACGCACTGGCCGGCCGCGACCGCGCGGGTCGAGTAGTCGCCGCTCGCGGAGAGCTGATCGAGGAACGCGAGCATGTGGTACCGCACGGCGACGTCGCCGGCGTCGACCGCCTGCGCGAGTTCCTGGCCGTGCTTGTGCTCGAGCTCGGCGCAGTACGGACACAGCGGATCCTCGAACAGGTCGATCGTGGTCGCGGCGTCGGGAAGACCGAGCACGATGACACCGTCGTCCTGCAGCTCCACCTGCACCGCGGCGTTCTGCACCGTCCCGTATCCCTCGTTGCGCGCCTTGCCCCGGTTCGCCTGCCACAACACTCCCCCGATGACCAGCACCGCGATGACCAGGACCGCGATACCGCCGAGGATGAAGGTGGACTTGCTCGACGTCGGCTCCGGCGTGTACTTGACCGGTTTGACCTTCTTCGCGCTCACGGAATCTGCCCTTCGCTGCTCGGGGATCGATGCGGGATCACTCTGCCATCACGGGCTGAGTGCGTGCTGAGAGCCTCGCCCGGGAGCCGGGACCGAGCGCGAACGGACTGCGAGGGAACACCGCCAACCACCCGGCCAAGGCGAGGAAGCCGAGGTCTCGTGCGATCTCCCCGGCGTAGTCCCAGCCGTTCACGTCCGCCGCCCCACCGCCGCCGAAGCACCCGCAGTCGATGGACAGGCCGCGGGCCCATACCGAGGCGATCACCGCGATCAAGGTCAGCAGCGCAGCCGCGCCCACGACCGCTGCGGCGCGCACCGCGAGTCCGATCAGCAGCAGCAGGCCGAGCACGAGTTCGAGGATCGGCAGACCGGCCGCAACGGGTCGCACGAGCGCCTCGGGCAACAACTGGTATGCGCGGACGGCCACCACGGTCTGCGACGGATCGGCGAACTTGATCCAGCCGGAGATCAGCCACACGGCAGCGAGACCGAGCCGGGCGATCAGGCTGGACAGGGGAATCCACACCCCTTCGACAGTACCGACGACGGGGGTCAGATCTCCGTGGCTTCGGTCACTGCGGGTTCCCGGGCGGGCCGCGGCGCCAGCGCCCAGGGCACGGCGACAAGCAGCATGACGGCGCCGGTCACGGCGAAGGCGGCCCCGTACGACACCTGCTGAGCCAGGATTCCGGCGGCGACCGGTCCGATCACCGCCCCCACGTCGGCGGTCATCTGGAAGGTCGCCAGCACCGGACCCCCGCGCGCCTTGCTGCCGACCACGTCGGCGACGGACGCCTGCTGGGCCGGATTCATCAGGCCGGACCCGACGCCGGCCAGCAGTGACGTCGCGAAGAACAGCGCGAGGTTCGTGGTGAGGCCCATCGCGATCGTGCTGGTCCCGCACACCACCAGCCCCAGCAGGACGAACGGGCGGCGGCCGAACCGGTCGGACAACCGCCCGGAGACCATCAGGACCAGGGCATTGCCCACGGCGAACACCGTCAGTGCGACCCCGGCGAGGCCGGCGTCGCGCCCGAGGACCTCCACGACGAACAGCGGCACCATCGCCACCCGCACGCCGAAGACGACCCAGCCGTTGGCGAAGTTCGACCCGAGCGCGGCCCGGTACACCGGCGACCGCAGAGCCTCCCGCAGCCGCATCACCGGCATGGCGCCGCCGGAGTCCGGCACGGCAAGCGCGGAGTGACGCAGACTCACGAACACGACCGCCGCGGCGACGAGCAGCGCCACCGCATAGATGAGAAACGGTGCCCGCAGCCCCAGCCCGACCAGGGCGCCCCCGACGAGGGGGCCACCGATGTTGCCGAGCAGGAAGCTCGTCGCGTACAGCCCCGACACCCGGCCCCGCGCGTTCGGCGGCGAGATGCGGATCAGCAGCCCGAGCGCCGAGACGGTGAACATGGTGGAGCCGATGCCGCCGAGCGCCCGGAACAGCAGCAGCTGCCAGTAGTCCGTCGCGAAGGCGCAGGCGCCGGTGGACAGCGCCACGATGAGCACACCGGCGGTGTACACCGGCCGCTCCCCCAGCCGCTGCACGAGGTTTCCGCTCGCAGGGGCGAACAGCAGGCGCATCGCCGCGAACGCCGAGATGACGACGGAGGCCGCGGTAACCCCCACGCCGAAGCTGCGCGCGAACTGCGGAAGCGCGGGTGCGACGAGACCGAAACCGAGGGCGATGACGAAGGCCGCGCTGACCAGGACCCAGATCTCCCGCGGCAGGGCGGCGTCGCGTGTTCGCATGATGGCCCGATGTTAGCGACGCGCACGACCGGGCGGGCGGGCGCGTCCCGCCGGTGCGGGCTCAGCCGAGGACGTGGGACACCAGGTCCCGCGCCGCGTCCTGGACGCGGGCGAGATGCTCCGGGCCGAGGAACGATTCGGCGTAGATCTTGTACACGTCCTCGGTGCCGGAGGGCCGGGCCGCGAACCACGCGTTCTCCGTCGTGACCTTCAGGCCCCCGAGCGCGGCACCGTTGCCCGGCGCGGCGGTGAGGGTCGCGGTGATCGGCTCGCCGGCGAGTTCGGTGGCGTCGACCTGGTCGGGCGAGAGCTTCGCCAGGACGGCCTTCTGCTCGCGCGTCGCGGGCGCGTCGACCCGGGCGTACGACGGGTCGCCGTAGCGCTCGGCGAGCTCGGCGTAGCGCCGGGAGGGGGTCGCGCCGGTCACGGCGGTGATCTCGGACGCGAGCAGGGCCAGCAGGATGCCGTCCTTGTCGGTGGTCCACACCGAGCCGTCACGCCGCAGGAACGACGCGCCGGCGCTCTCCTCCCCACCGAAGCCGAGGGTGCCGTCGAGCAGGCCGGGGACGAACCACTTGAATCCCACCGGCACCTCGAGCAGACCCCGGCCCAGGCCCGCGGCCACCCGGTCGATCATCGACGAGCTCACGAGGGTCTTGCCGACCTTCGCGTCGGCCGACCATCCGGACCGGTGCCGGTACAGGTAGTCGATGGCGACCGCGAGGTAGTGGTTCGGGTTCATCAGCCCCCCGTCGGGGGTGACGATGCCGTGCCGGTCGGCGTCGGCGTCGTTGCCGGTCGCCAGGTCGTAGCGGTCGCGGGCGCCGATCAGCGACGCCATCGCGTTGGGCGACGAGCAGTCCATCCGGATCCTGCCGTCGGTGTCGAGGGTCATGAACCGCCAGGTGGCGTCGACGAGCGGGTTGACGACGGTCAGGTCCAGCCGGTGCCGCTCGGCGATCTCGCCCCAGTAGTCGACGCTGGCACCGCCGAGCGGATCGGCGCCGACGCGCAACCCGGCGTCGCGGACGGCGTCGAGATCGACGACGTTCGGCAGGTCGTCGATGTAGGCGGCGAGGAAATCGTGCCGGCCGGCGTCGGCGAGCGCCCGGACGGCGGGCACCCGGCGTACCCCGTTCAGCCCCGCGGCGAGCAGTTCGTTGGCGCGCGCCGCGATCGCCGACGTCGCATCGGTGTCGGCGGGCCCGCCGTGCGGCGGGTTGTACTTGAAGCCACCGTCGCGGGGCGGATTGTGCGACGGGGTGACGACGATGCCGTCGGCGCGGGCACCGGATCCACCGGCGGCGTTGTGCCGCAGGATCGCGTGGCTCACGGCCGGGGTCGGCGTGTAGCGGTCGCGAGCGTCGATCACCACGTCGACGCCGTTGGCGGCGAGCACCTCGAGTGCGCTCGTCCACGCCGGCTCCGACAACGCGTGGGTGTCGCGGCCGAGGAACAGCGGGCCGGTGATCTGCTGCGCCGCCCGGTACTCGACGATCGCCTGGGTGGTGGCGAGGATGTGCTGCTCGTTGAAGGCGCCGTCGAGGCTGGAACCGCGGTGGCCGGAGGTGCCGAAGGCCACCTGCTGCAGCGGATCCTGCGGGTCCGGCGTCACCGTGTAGTACGCGGTGACCAGGTGCGCGAGGTCCTCCAGATCCTCGGCCGCCGCCGGTTGTCCCGCTCGTTCGTGCGCCATGTGACCTCCTCGTCCACCCGACCTTGCCCTGCTCATCTTGCCCGCCCGGCGTGCCCCGCGCGCGCCGATCGCCGTCGGTCAGGACGTGAGGGCATACCCGGCCCAGGCCGCGGCCGTGCCGGCGAGCACGCTCACCGCCGCATACACCGTCGCGGTGACCGGGCGGCGCACCCGGACGAGACCGACCGTCTCGACGGCGAACGTCGAGTAGGTGGTCAGGCCCCCGCAGAACCCCGTGCCGAGCAGCGCGAACGTCGACGGCGCGAGCGCGGCCCCGGACAGCACACCCAGCAGCAGGCAACCGAGGACGTTGACGGTCAGGGTCGCCACCGGGACGCTGCGGTAGGAGCGGACGTGCCGGCCGGCGAGATAGCGCAGGACCGCTCCGGCACCGCCGCCGAGGGCGACGAGCAGGACGGTCATCGGGCCGTCCGGTGCCGCCACGCCTCGCCGGCCGCCATGCCGGCGCGCGCCGCCGCGAGTGCCCCCACGAGCGTCACGGCCACATAGACGACGGCAGTCGCGGGGTGGCGGACCGCGTCGACGGCGAACGTGGAGAAGGTGGTGAAGCCGCCGAGCACACCGACGCCGAGGAACAGGCGCCACAGCCGGTCGGGACCGAGCATCGCTGCGACGACGCCGAGCAGCAGCGAACCGGCGACGTTGATCGCCGCGATCGTCCAGATGCCGGGGAATTGCACGGACAGCGCGTATCGGGTCACGGCACCCACCGCGCCGCCCGCGGCGACGACGGCCGTCGGCTTGTACTCCATGCCGGTAACCGTAGAGGTCCGGCATATGCGAAGGACCCCGGCCGGGTGGCCGGGGTCCTTCACGTTTCCGGTGGAGCTGCCGGGAATCGAACCCGGGTCCTCCGCCGCCTCGCCAGGGCTTCTCCGTGTGCAGTTCGCTATGTCTCTACTTGGATCTCCCGGTCCCGCGAACAAGCCGAGATGACGATCCCAGTCGCTGTTTGTTGTCCCGTCCGGCTCCGCGACCGAGCCGTACGGTGGAGCTCCCTAGTCGATGCCAGGATCCGGGGCGGGAGCGCACCCGGTCTGACAGAGACGCACTCGCTTAGGCAGCGAGGGCGTACTCGCGCTGAGTAGACTCGGCGCTTATTGGTTTGCAGCGACGCTCACGGTGGTCTCTTGCCTGCACCGACACGCTTCCCCTAGCTCAACGTACGCAGTCGAAACCGTTCAGCCCCGTACGTACCTGCGGCCTTCGCAGGACTACCCACTGTAACGCGCGGACCCCACTCCGTCATTCCCATTTCCGCCCTGATGCGAATGACGTGGCTCACAGCCCTCAGGCGGCTGCGGTGATCATGCCGACGGCGGTGAGGGCGAGCACCATTCCGGTCATCTGGCCGCGCCCGATGCGCTCGCCCAGCACGACCATCGCCAGCAGCACCGTCGCCGCCGGGTACAGCGCGCCGATGACGCTCACCAGCGACAGCATGCCGCCCTGGAAGGCGAACATCAGCGCACCGTTGGCGATCACGTCCAGCACCGCGACCGCGACGACGTGCGGATACACCCGGCTCGGCGGCCGGATCATCTGCCGCACCCCCAGGGCCACTGTCCACACGACGAGCGTCGCCGTGAGCCGGGACATGCCGAGGGGCCACAGGCCGGTGCCCTCGGGGACGCGGTGCAGCGCGACGAACATCAGCGCGAACGCGACTCCGGAGCCGACGGTCAGCCACGCCACGTTCGCGGTGAATCGGGGTTGCTCGTCCCCGGCGACGCCCTCCTTCGATTCGCGACTGACCAGCACGACGGCGACGAGGGCGATCGCGATGCCGGCGTAGGCGACCGGTCCGGGCCGCTCCCCTGTCGCGATCCCGACGAGCACCGGGATACCGGCCACGAGCACGGCGGTGAGCGGGGACACCACCGACATCGGGCCCGCAGCGAGCGCGAGATAGAACCACCAGATCGCGAGCCCGCCGGCGACACCGGCCGCCGCGCCCCAGCCGAGCGACTCGGGGGTGAGGTCGCCGCCCACGAGCGGCGCGACGGCGAGCACCAGCAGCAGCGACAGCGGGTACGAGACGATCACGAACCGCAGCGCCGCCACCCGGCGGGACGCGACCCCACCGAGGAAGTCGCTCACCCCGTAGCCGACCGCGGCCACCAGGGCGAGCACGATCGCCGTCAGCGCATGCCCTTCACCCGCCGGCCGAGCTCGCGGGTCACCTCGCGCTCGGCGGTGCGACGGGCCAGGTCCTGCCGCTTGTCGTAGTCCTGCTTGCCCTTGGCCAGCGCCAGTTCGACCTTCACCTTGCCGTCGGAGAAGTACATCGACAGCGGGACCAGGGTCTGGTTGCCCTCACGGGTCTTGCCGACGAGGTTGTCGATCTCCCGACGGTGCAGCAGCAGCTTGCGGGTGCGCCGGGGCGCGTGGTTGGTCCACGTGCCGTGCCCGTACTCGGGGATGTGCAGCCCGCGCAGCCACACCTCGCCGTCGTCGACGGTGGCGAACGCGTCGACGAGCGACGCCTTGCCCTCGCGCAGGCTCTTGACCTCGGTGCCCAGGAGCGCGACTCCGGCCTCGTACGTGTCGAGAATGGTGTAGTTGTGCCGCGCCTTGCGATTCGTGGCGATGACCTTGCGGCCCTTTTCCTTCACTTTCGGGCCCCTCCGGTCCTCGATGCGTCCGACAGATCTGTGTACAGCATAGGTAGCGGACGCAACGAGATATTCCCGCGCACCGACGCGCGGCTATTCACGCACGTACAGGCGCAGGGTGACGTAGGCGGTCAGGGCCGCCATGCCGACGCCCACCAGCACCAGGATCGGCGAGACCAGCAGCACGTCGCTGTTGGAAATGCGGGCGACGATGTTGGCCTCGTAGACCTCCGAGAGCACCTCGTCGACGAAGGCGCCCTTCGCGACGAACAACCCCGCGATCGCCAGCGCCGCGCCGATCACGGCCGCCACGACGGCCTCGAGCAGGAACGGCAGCTGGGTGTACCAGCGGGTGGCGCCGACCAGCCGCATGATGCCCACCTCGGTGCGGCGGGTGAACGCGGCGATCTGCACCATGTTCGCGATGAGCAGGATCGCGGCGACCGCCTGGACCGTGGCGATCGCGAATGCGGCGTTGCGGACGCCGCCCAGCACGCTGAACAGCCGCTCGACGAGGTCCTTCTGATTGAGCACGCTGTCGACGCCGGGACGGACGGCGAACTGGTCCTCGATCACCCCGAACCGGTCGGGGTCCGAGAGCTTGATCTTGAACGAGGCCGGGAAGCTCTCGGGGCTGACGAGCTCGGCGAGCTCCGGCTGGTCCTTGAAGACCCGCTCGGTCGCGTCGGCGACGGCGTCCTCGCGGTTGAGGTACTGCACCGACACCACCGCCGGGGTGTTCTCGAGGTCCGAGCGCAGGGTGCGGCAGATGTCCTGTTCGCAGTCGGGGTCGAGGGTCGAGATGTCGTCGGTGAGGAACACCTGCACCTCGACCCGGTCGAGGAAGATCTGCTGCGTCTTGTCGGCCATCTGCACGACGAGCAGACCCGCGCCGAACAGGCCGAGGGAGATCGCGGTGGTCAGGATCATCGCGACGGTCATGGTCAGGTTGCGGCGCAGGCCGGTGACGACCTCGCTCAGGATGAAGCTGGCACGCATGGAGTGTCGAAGTCCTTCGGTTGCCGGAGGGACGAGAGCGATGGGAACGGAAGGCGCGGTCAGCGGCCGACGCCGTAGACGCCGCGCGCCTCGTCGCGCACGACCCGACCGAGATCGAGCTCGACCACGCGGCGCCGCATGGAGTCGACGATGTGGTGGTCATGGGTGGCCATGAGCACGGTGGTGCCCGTGCGGTTGATGCGCTCGAGCAGCATCATGATGTCCTGGCTGGTGTCCGGGTCGAGATTGCCGGTCGGTTCGTCGGCCATGAGCACCAGGGGCCGGTTCACGAATGCGCGGGCGATCGCGACGCGCTGCTGTTCGCCGCCGGACAGCTCGGTGGGCAGGCGGTCGGCCTTGCCGGACAGGCCGACGAGGTCGAGCACCTCGGGCACGGTGCGAGCGATGACCGAGCGGGGCTTGCCGATCACCTCGAGCGCGAACGCGACGTTCTCGGCCACCGTCTTGCGCTGCAGCAGCCGGAAGTCCTGGAACACGCAGCCGAGGTTCTGCCGCAACCTGGGCACCCGGCGCGCCGACAGGCGGTTGACGTGGAAGTCCGCCACGTGGATGTCACCGGAGGTGGGCGTGTCGTCGCGCAGGAGCAGCCGCAGGAAGGTCGACTTTCCGGAACCGGACGGGCCGATGAGGAAGACGAACTCGCCCTTGTCGATCTCGACGCTCACCTTGTCGAGGGCGGGCCGGGTCGACGTCTTGTACGACTTGGACACATTCTCCAGGCGGATCACGCCGCCATGCTAGCCGTTATCGGACGGTGACCTAAGGAACCGACTCGCCGGTAGGTTCGGCGGGGGACGAATCGCCGAGGCCGGGAATCGGAATCTCGGGCAGCCGCAGGCCGGGCTGAGTCGTCGTAGTCGTCGGGGCCGGGGACTCGGGAACGGTGCGCGAACCCGCTCCGCCGGGCGTGGATCCGGTCCCGGTCGGCGCCGGCGTGGTCGTCGTCGGGGTCGGCTCCGTACTGGTGGGCGTGGGGCTCGGTTCGACCGTGGTGGGCTCCGGCACGTACGGCACGTACGGCGTCTCGCTGACGACCACCGCGCCCGGAGGCGCCGTCGCCGTGCCCTGTTCCTCCTCCGGGTTGAGGTACAGGTAGAGCACCCACAGCCCCAGCCACACCAGGCACAGAGTCAGGGTGGCGGTACGCAGCCGGCCGCCGAAGACGTGGTCCGGGATGTGGAACCTGCGACGCTCGCTCACCGCACCGCCTCGATCCCGTGGATCGGGGTGGACGTGTCGAGCTGCGGATGGACGGTCAGTCCCTGCCGGCGCAATGCGAGCGCGACCCGCACGCGCAGTTCCCGTCCCACCTGGAACTGCTTGCCGGGCAGGGTGCGCGCGACCATACGAACGCTGACCTGGTCGACCTCGAGGCTCTCGACGCCCATCACGGTGGGCTCGTCGAGCAGCAGTTCCTTCAGCTTCTCGTCCTCGAAGGCCTTGACGCCGACCTCGTGCAGGATGTCGTTGACCTCCGAGATGTCGGCGGTGACCGGGATCGGCACGTCGACGACCGCACGGGCCCAGTCCTTGGAGAGGTTGACGGCCTTGTTGATCTGCCCGTTGGGCACGGTGATGACCTCGCCGGCGGCGTTGCGCAGTTTGGTCACGCGCAGGGTGACGTCCTCGACCGTGCCGACGGCGTCGGCGGAGGCCCCGGTGACCGAGATCTGGACTGTGTCACCGAACCCGTACTGCCGTTCGGTGATGATGAAGAATCCCGCGAGAATGTCCTGGACGATGCGCTGGGCGCCGAAGCCGAGCGCCGCGCCGAGGACGGTCGCGGGGGCCACCAGGCTGCCGATGGGCAGCGCGAGGTAGTCGAACACCTTCAGGGTGGCGACGATGTAGACGAACGTGATGACCACCCAGGTGATCACCTGCGCCACCGAGTGCCGGTGTTTCGTCACCTCCGAGCGCACCAGCGCGTCGGACTGCTGATACGTCTCGTCGATGCGGCGGGTGATGCGGCCGCCGGTCCAGCTGACGAACCGCGCGACGAGCACAGCGCCGAGCACCGTCAGGGCGATCTGCAGACCGCTGGTCGACAGCCAGTCGAGGAGCCTGGTACCGGGAAACAGGGTGGATCCTCCGTAGCCGTGTTATTGGTTCTGCTTCTGGTTCTCGCGCATGCGCCACCGGATGCCCTCTTCGAGGAACCCGTCGATGTCGCCGTCGAGGACGGCGGCCGGGTTGTTCACCTCGTACTCGGTGCGCAGGTCCTTGACCATCTGGTACGGGTGCAGGACGTAGGAGCGCATCTGGTTGCCCCACGAGCTGCCGCCGTCGCCCTTGAGCGCGTCCATCTCCGCGCGCTCCTCCTGCCGCTTGCGTTCGAGCAGCTTGGCCTGCAGCACGCGCATGGCCGAGACCTTGTTCTGCAACTGCGACTTCTCGTTCTGGCAGGTGACGACGATGCCCGTGGGGATGTGGGTCAGGCGCACCGCGGAGTCGGTGGTGTTGACGGACTGCCCGCCCGGGCCGGACGAGCGGTACACGTCGACGCGGATGTCGTTCTCGTCGACGTCGATGTGGTCGGTGGTCTCGACGACCGGCAGCACCTCGACCTCGGCGAACGACGTCTGGCGGCGGCCCTGGTTGTCGAAGGGGCTGATCCGCACGAGCCGGTGGGTGCCCATCTCGACCGACAGGGTGCCGTACGTGTAGGGCGCCTTGATCGCGAAGGTCGCGGACTTGATGCCCGCCTCCTCCGCGTACGAGGTGTCGTACACCTCGACCGGGTAGCCGTGCTTGTCGGCCCACCGGATGTACATGCGCATGAGCATCTCGGCCCAGTCCGCCGCGTCGACGCCGCCGGCACCGGCGCGGATGTTGACCAGCGCGTCGCGCTGGTCGTACTCGCCGGAGAGGAGCGTGCGCACCTCCATCGCCTCGATGTCGGTGCGCAGGCCGGCACGCTCGGCGTCGGCGTCGGCCATGGCGGTGGCGCGGTCCTCACCCTCCTCGCCCTCGGCGAGTTCGTAGAGCACCGGCAGGTCGTCGAGCCGGGAGCGCAGCTCCTCGACGCGGCGCAGTTCGCCCTGGGCGTGCGAGAGCTGGCTGGTGACCTGCTGCGCGTGCTCCTGGTCGTTCCACAGCTCCGGGTCGGCGGCCTGGTGCTCGAGTTCGTCGATACGCCGGCGCAGCTCGTCCACGTCGAGAACCGCCTCGACGGTCTCGAGGGTGGTCGCCAGTTCGGCCAGGTCTGCGGAAACATCGGGATGCACGATTCCCAAGGTTACCGGGTGTGCGGCGGTGCCTCGCCACCGCTCGGGGCCGGGTGGGGCTCTCGGCTAGCGTCTGGGGCATGAGCACCGACCTCTCGGCCGATCTGGACCTCGCCCTGCGCCTCGCCGACGAGGCGGACGCCATCACGCGCACCCGGTTCGGCGCCCTCGACCTGACCGTCACCGACAAGCCGGACCTGACACCGGTGTCGGATGCCGATCTCGGGGTCGAACGCGCCGTGCGCGGCACCCTCGGCGCCGAGCGCGCGGGGGACGCGATCCTCGGCGAGGAGTTCGGCGGCGACGCGGTGTTCACCGGCCGGCAGTGGGTGGTCGATCCGATCGACGGGACGAAGAACTTCGTGCGCGGCGTGCCGGTGTGGGCCAGCCTGATCGCCCTGCTCGACGACGGCGTGCCCGTGGTGGGCGTGGTGAGCGCCCCGGCGCTGAACCGTCGCTGGTGGGCCGCGGCGGGGGCGGGCGCGTGGATGGCGTACGACGGCGCAGAGCCACGCCGCATCGCCGTCTCGCAGGTCACCGACCTGTCCGCGGCGTCGCTGAGCTTCTCGAGCCTGTCCGGCTGGCGAGATCGCGGTCGGCGCGACGAGTTCGTCGCGCTCACCGACGAGGTGTGGCGGGTGCGGGCCTACGGCGACTTCTATTCGTACTGCCTGCTTGCGGAGGGTGCGGTCGACATCGCACTGGAGCCCGAGGTGTCCCTGTGGGACCTGGCCGCGCTCGACGTGCTGGTCCGGGAGGCGGGGGGCCGGTTCACGAATCTGGACGGCGCGGCCGGCCCGCACGGCGGCAGCGCGGTAGCCACCAACGGGGCGCTGCACGAGGGCGTGCTCACGCGCCTGCGGTGACCCGCGCGGGTCGCGCCCCACCCCGAACTTACTCGATAGTAGACACCTACCTTACTCCGGAGTAAGGTAGTGGTGTCCGTCCCCACATCGAGAAACTTCTGGTGATCATGAGCAAGCAAGAGAGTGTGGCCCGGAACACCCCTCGCGACACGTCCGCGGTGGGCCTGAACCCCCTCCGACGGGACGCCATGGGCGCCGCGATGCGCGTGCTCACGCGGATCACCGGTTCGGAGCTCGCGGACCGGTACAACCTCCGGCAGGCCATCGACCGGGTGACCTACCAGTCCACCAAGACCGGCTTCAAGACGCTCGGCGCCGCCACCCGCACCTTCAAGAAGGTCACCGGCGGAAACGCACCGCAGCGCCTCGACACCGCCGTCCGCACCGACCTGTTCGACCTGACCCCCACCGACGATCAGCAGATGATCGCCGAGACCGTCCGCGAGTTCGCCGCCGAGATCCTGCGGCCCGCCGCGCACGACGCCGACGAGGCGGCCGCCGCCCCCACCGGCCTCCTCGCCCGGGCCGCCGAACTCGGCATCACCCTCGTCAACGTGCCCGAGGCGTTCGAGGGGGCCGCCACCGAGCGGGGCGCCGTCACCAACGCGCTCGTCGCCGAGGCGCTCGCGCACGGCGACATGGGGCTGGCCCTGCCGATCCTCGCGCCGAGCGGCGTCGCGGTCGCCCTCACCCAGTGGGGCACCGAGGAGCAGCAGCGGACCTACCTGCCGGCGTTCGCCGGGGACGACGTCCCGCAGGCCAGCGTCGTGATCACCGAGCCGCGCGCCCTGTTCGACCCGTTCGCGCTGCAGACCAAGGCGGTGCGCTCCCCCAGCGGTTACCGGCTCAACGGCGTCAAGTCCCTCGTGCCCGCCGCCGGCAGCGCCGAACTGTTCGTCGTCGCCGCCGAGCTCGACGGCAAGCCGTCGCTGTTCCTGGTCGAGTCCGACAGCAAGGGCGTCGCGATCGAGGCCGACCCGTCGATGGGCCTGCGTGCCGCTGGACTCGGCCGGCTGCATCTGACCGACGTCGCCGTCCCGCAGGCCGCCCTGCTCGGCGACGCGGACGCCGACGCGCGCGCCGAGCAGTACGCGGACGCGGTCCGCCTCGCCCGCCTGGGCTGGGCCTCCCTCGCCATGGGCACCGGGCAGGCCGTGCTCGACTACGTCGTCCCCTACGTCAACGAACGGGAGGCGTTCGGCGAACCGATCAGCCACCGGCAGGCCGTCGCCTTCATGGTCGCCGACATCAAGATCGAGCTCGACGGGATCCGGCTGGTCACGCTGCGCGGCGCGGCCCGCGCCGAGCAGGGCCTGTCCTTCGCCCGGGAGGCGGCGCTGGCCCGCAAGCTCGCCACCGACAAGGGCATGCGGATCGGCCTCGACGGCGTCCAGCTGCTCGGTGGCCACGGCTTCACCAAGGAACACCCCGTCGAACGCTGGTACCGCGACCTGCGCGCCGTGGGCGTCGCCGAGGGCGTCGTCCTCGTCTGAGCCGTCCGATCCGGCAGCGTCACCTCACACCTAGGAATCTGTGATGATCAATCTCGAACTTCCCAAGAGGCTCAAGGCGTCGGCGAACCAGGCGCACCAGGTCGCCGCGCAGATCTTCCGTCCCGTCTCGCGCAAGTACGACCTCGCCGAGCACGTGTACCCGGTCGAGCTCGACACGATGGCCGCGATGGTCGAGGGGTTGAACGACTCCGGCCAGGGCGCCTCGGGCGCGGCGCTCGGCCGCAGCAACGAGCCGAAGAAGCAGGCCGGCAACGTCAACGGCGGCAACATGGCGTCGCTGCTCAATGTGATCGAAACCTGCTGGGGCGACGTGGGTCTCACCCTGTCGATCCCCTATCAGGGTCTCGGCAACTCGGCGATCGCCGCCGTCGCCACCGACGAGCAGCTCGAACGCTTCGGCAAGGTGTGGGCGTCGATGGCGATCACCGAGCCGAGCTTCGGCTCCGATTCCGCCGCCGTGACCACCACCGCCGTCCTCGACGGCGACGAGTGGGTCCTCAACGGCGAGAAGATCTTCGTCACCGCCGGCGAGCGCTCGACCCACGTGGTGGTGTGGGCGAGCGTCGACCGGACGAAGGGGCGCGCGGCGATCAAGTCGTTCGTCGTCCCGCGGGACGCCCCCGGCCTGAGCGTGGCGCGCCTCGAGCACAAGCTCGGCATCAAGGCCTCCGACACCGCCGTCCTGGTGCTCGACAACTGCCGGATTCCGAAGGACAACCTGCTCGGCAGCCCCGAGGTGAACGTCGAGAAGGGGTTCGCGGGGGTCATGCAGACCTTCGACAACACCCGCCCGATCGTCGCCGGCATGGCCGTCGGCGTCGCCCGCGCGGCGCTCGAGGAACTGCGCGGCATCCTCGCCGAGGCCGGCGTCGAGGTGTCCTACGACATCCCGGCCTGCAACCAGCACGCCGCGGCCGCCGAGTTCCTCGCGCTCGAGGCCGACTGGGAGGCGGCCTACCTGCAGGCGCTGCGGGCCGCGTGGATGGCCGACAACAAGCATCCCAACTCGCTCGAGGCCTCGATCTCCAAGGCCAAGGCCGGCCGCACCGGCACCGCGGTCACCCTCAAGGCCGTCGAACTGGCCGGCACCTACGGCTACTCCGAGCGTCCGCTGCTCGAGAAGTGGGCGCGTGACTCGAAGATCCTCGACATCTTCGAGGGCACCCAGCAGATCCAGCAGCTCATCATCGCGCGGCGGCTGCTTGGCCTGTCGAGCGCCGAGCTGAAGTAGCAGGTCACAGACCACTTCTCCGAGGGGTCGGGCCTCCGCCGTACCTACCGACGGCGGGGGCCCTCTCGCGCTCCGGGATCGGTCGGCTACACGCGAGAGCCGGCGGGATCGTCCGCACGCGCGCGACGGAGATCCTCACGGAGGGCGACCACCTCGGCCGTCAGCGCGGCCACCTGCGCCCGTGTCGCCGCCTGGCTCGCCTCGTCCTGCTCGCCCACGCGCTCGACCAGCCAGGACGCCAACGTGGCCGTCACGACACCGAGCAGGGCGATACCCGCGATCATCAGGGCGGCCGCGATCAGCCGGCCGGTGGCCGTGACGGGGGCGAAGTCGCCGTAGCCGACCGTGGTGACCGTGACCGCCGACCACCACAGCGCGTCGGGATACGTCGTGATCGTCGCGTCCGGCGCGGCCCGCTCGGCGTCGAGCATGGCGAGCGAGGACACGACGAGGAGCAGCGCCGTCGAACCGGACGCGTAGATGATCACCGTGCCGCGCAGGGCCGCACCGACCGAACGGTGCACGACCCCGAGGAGGGTGACCAGCCGCAGCAGGCGCAGCGGCCGCAGCATGGGCAGGGCGACCATGGCGAGTTCGGGGAGATGACGGAGGAGCCAGCGACCCCGCCGTTCCGCCAGCACCAACCGCACGACGAAGTCGACGGCGAACGCCACCCAGGTCAGCACCATCACCGCCTCGCCCACCCGCGCCGTGCCGTCCGCCGGCTGGGCGAGCACCAGCCATGCGTACGCGACCAGGAACATCCCCGCCGCGGTGGCTATCGGCCATTCGGACAGGCGGCGCCACCGTTCCTCGGTCACTCGAACGCCCCGGAGGCGAGGTATCGGATCACGAACGGATCCTGCCATCACCGCCGCGCGGGCCGGAATCGCCTCCCGTCCGGGGTGCCCGCCGGCAATTCGGACGAATGTCCATGACTGTGAGGCGCGTCACCACTAGGGTTGCGGTGACGCGAATCCGGCACGAGCTCGAAGGGGACAGCATGCCCGGGCAGGACATCATCGACAGGATCACCGGTGCCGCCGGGGGGGTGACCGACACGCTGGGCGCCGTACGGGTGCTCGCCCGCTCCGGGCTGCTGCACTTCCCCCGGGTGGACCACGGGATCGGCACCCTCGTCGCGGTGAGCCGCTACGGTCCGTTCGCCGGACCGGTGCACGCCCACGCCACGCGCGGCTTCGACGCCGTCGCCCTCGTCGACGAGCGCGGCCGGCTGAGCTACCAGGAACTCGAGGGGCAGTCGAACGCGCTCGTGCGGGCGCTGCAGGCCGACGGCGTCGCGCCGGGGGACGTGATGGGCCTTATGGCCCGCAACCACCGCGGACTCGTTCTCACCATGCTCGCCGCCGCCAAGCTCGGCGCGAAGCTGGTCATGATGAACACCGGGTTCGCGCCGCGGCAACTCGCGGATGTCGCCGCGCGCGAAGGCGTGGGCACCTTCGTCTACGACGCCGAGTTCGCGGCGGTGGCGGCCGCCCTGCCGCCGGACGTGCGGACCTACAGCTCGTGGCCCGAGGGCGACGAGCCGGGTCCACCCGGCATCGAGTCCGTGCTCGCGCAGTTCGATGGGTCCGCCGTTCCGGCGCCGAGCACGCTGGGCGGTTTCGTTCTGCTCACCAGCGGCACCACCGGCACACCCAAGGGCGCCCCGCGCGAGCGCACGTCGCCGCTCGCCTCGGCGCAGTTCCTGGACCGGGTACCGCTGCGGCCGGGACAGACGATGCTGATGGCGGCACCGGCGTTCCACGGGACCGGAATCTCGCAGTTCGGGCTCGCCCTGGCGCTGGGGCAGACGGTGGTGATGGAGCGACGGTTCGACCCGCTCGAGACCGTTCGCCTGATCGAGCGGCACCGGGTCAACGTGCTGGTCGTCGTGCCGACCATGCTGCAGCGGATCCTGGACCTCGGCGGCGAGACGATCGGGCGGTACGACACGTCGAGCCTGCAGATCATCTTCTCCGCCGGGTCCGCGCTGTCGCCGGACGTGTGCCGGCGCACCCGCGAATACTTCGGCGACGTGCTGCACAACCTGTACGGCTCCACCGAATGCGCGGTGGCCACGGTTGCCACTCCCGAGGACATCCGCCGGGCGCCGGGCACGGCCGGACGGCCGCCGGTGACCTGCCGGGTCGAACTGTACGACGAGGCCGGCAACCGGATCACGACGCCCGGCGAGGTGGGCCGGATCTTCGTCGCGAGCGGGCTGAGCTTCGACGGCTACACCGACGGCCGGGACAAGGAGCGCATCAACGGTCTGCTCTCGACCGGCGACGTGGGGCACTTCGACGAGGACGGGCTGCTGTTCGTCGACGGCCGAGACGACGACATGATCGTCTCCGGCGGGGAGAACGTGTACCCGCTCGAGGTGGAGAACCTCCTCGTCGAGCGGGACGACGTGTTCGACGCCGCGGTGGTCGGCGTGGAGGATCCGGACTTCGGTCACCGGTTGCGCGCCTTCGTGGTGCCGGCGGAGGGCTCCGAGCGCGACGCCGAGGAGATCAAGGAGTACGTCAAGGCGAACCTGGCCCGCTACAAGGTCCCGCGCGACGTCGTCTTCCTCGACGAACTGCCGCGCAACGCGACGGGAAAGCTGCTGCGACGCGTGCTCGTCGACATGAAGCCCTGATCACATGCGGAAGGGCCCGGTACCGGATGATCCGGTGCCGGGCCCTTCCACTTTGGTAGCGGGGACAGGATTTGAACCTGCGACCTCTGGGTTATGAGCCCAGCGAGCTACCGAGCTGCTCCACCCCGCGTTGCAAGAACGAAGTTACACGGCCCGAGGAACGGAATGCAAATCGCCTGGGCGAAGGCCGTTTTCGCCCCTCACCACGTGTCCTGGGTCACACTCGCGCGATGATCCCACTCACATAACGGTGGAATAACAATCGCGTGACGAGGCGGCCGACCTGCAGTGCGAGAGCGGCTGCCCTGGCCGGACGCCGAGTCGTCCTCGAACCGACGGGGCCCCGCGCACGACGTGCGCGGGGCCCCGTTTCGTCGCGGAGGGATCAGCCGCCGGTGGACTGGTACGCGTCCACGGCCGCCTGCACCCGCTGCAGCGCCCGGCCGTAGGCGGCGAAGTCGCCCGTGCTCTGGGCCGCGCTGAGCTCGGCCAGCGCCGCGTCGAGTTCGGCGACCGCGGCCGCCCGATCCGCGGGTGCCGGGGCGGGAGCGGGGTTCGGCGCCGGAGCGGGCGCCGGGGCCGCTGCCTGACCGTCCTGCTCCGCCCCCTCGACCGGCGCGGTGGGCGCCGACTCGCCACCCGGCGCGGTGGCCGCACTGCCGACACCGGCCCCGAAGACCTGGTCCAGCGCCGCGGCGAGGGTGGGGGCGTAGCCGATGCGCACGCCGCCGGCAGGGCCGGGCTCGCGATAGCTGACGATCACCCGGGACAGCTGCGGGAAGGTCGACGTGCTCCCCGTCGCCGAACTGCGTTCCGTGTACATCGGCTGGACGTAGAGGATCCCGCCCTGGGCGATGGGCAACGTCAGCAGGTTGCCGTACTGGATCCGGTTGGATCTCTCGAGCAGGGTCCGCTCCGACGCGACGCGCGTGTCGGAGATCATCGCGTTCTGCGTCTGTTCGGGACCGAACGTCTGGGTGTCGGTCGGCAGCCGCAGGATCGTGAACCTGCCGTAGTTGTCGGGGTCCGAGTCCACCGAGATGTACGCGGACAGGAACTGCCGGTTGAAGCCCACCATCGCCGAGGTGAGCCGGAACGACGGGCGGGCCGTCTCCTCGTCACCGATCAGCACGTAGTACGGCGGCTGGTTCGCGGTCGTGTCCACCGTCGGATCGCTCGGCACCGACCAGAACGCGTTGTTGGTGAAGAACTCGCGCGGGTCGTCCACGTGGTACTTCGCCAGCATCTCCCGCTGCACCTTGAACAGGTCCTCCGGGTACCGGAAGTGCGAGCGGAGCTCGTCGGAGATCTGATCCTGCGGGGTCACCGCATCGGGGAAGACACCCATCCACGCCTTCAGGACCGGGTCCTGATCGTCGACCTGGTAGAGGGTCACGGTGCCGTCGTACGCGTCGACCGTCGCCTTCACCGAGTTCCGGATGTAGGAGACCTCCTTGCGGGGCAGCAGCCGGCCGGTGTTCTGGTCGACGCTGTCCTCGACGAGCCCTTCGAGGGAACTGCGCTGCGCGTACGGGTAGTTGTCGAGCGTGGTGTAGGCGTCGACGATCCACACGATGCGCCCGTCGACCGCGGCGGGATAGGCGTCGCCGTCGGCGGTGAGCCACGGCGCCACCTTCGTCACCCGGTCCCGCGGGTCGCGGTTGAACAGCAGCTTCGACTCGCTGCCGATGGCGCTCGAGAACAGGATGTTGCGTTCGGCGTACTTGGACGCGAACGCGAGCCGGTTGAACCAGTTGCCGATCGACACGCCACCCGAGCCGGTGTAGGTGTACTGCGCGGTGTCGGTGTCGTACTCCCGCGGGGCCTCCCCCTCGGCGGCACCGACGATCGCGTAGTCGGGCTCCTCCTGCGCGATGACCTCACCGAAGTAGATCCGCGGCTGCTCGACCGGAATCACCTGGTTGCCGGACTCGAGCGATGCGATGTCGCTGACCATGTACACCGGGTAGCCGCTGTTGCTGTTCGCGGCCTCTTCCGCGGACTCGCTGGCGGCGGCGTTCACCCGGTTGGCGGGAGCGGCGACCAGGCCGTTGCCGTGGGTGTACACCGTGTGCTTGTTGATCCAGTCGGTCTGGTTGCCCGTCAGGCTCGACGGCGACAGTTCGCGGGCGGCGACGATGTAGTCCTCGCGCTCCCCGTCGATCTCGTACCGGTCGATGTCCAGCGACGGCGGGAACCCGTAGAAGTTCTTCAGCTGCTGCTGCTGGGTGAAGGTGCGCGGCAGCACGTTGGGATCGAGCAGGCGGGTGTTGGCGATGGTGGTCACGTCCGCCGGCACGTTGCGCGGTGACGTGGTGCCCACGCCCGGGTAATCCCGGTACTCCACGATCTCGTCCGTGATGCCGTAGGCCTCACGCGTCGCCGCGATGTTGCGCTCGATGTACTCGGATTCCTTGACGGCGGCGTTCGGCCGGACGGAGAACTGCTCGACCACCAGCGGCCACACGGCCCCGACGAGGATCGACGAGAGCACGAGCAGGGCCGTCGCCATCGCCGGGATGCGCAGGTCGCGCAGCACGATGGCCGCGAAGAACGCCACCGCGCAGATGACCGCGATCGCCATCAGGATCAGCTTGGCGGGCAGCACGGCATTGATGTCGGTGAAGCCCGCGCCCGTGAAGGTGGGCTCCTTGCGCCCGCTCCACAGCAGTGCGTACCGGTCGAGCCAGTACGCGATCGCCTTGAGCGCAACGAAGATCCCGGCCAGCACGGCCAGCTGGATGCGGGCGGCGCGGGTGAGGCTGCCGCCGCGGCCGGCGAGCCGGATGCCACCGAAGATGTAGTGCGTGACCAGGCTGGCGAAGAGCGCCAGGATGACCGCCACGAACATCCAGTTCAGCAGGAAGCGGTAGAACGGCAGGTCGAAGGCGTAGAAGCCGACGTCCAGCCCGAACTGGGGGTCCGTGGTGCCGAACGAGCCGCCGTTGAAGAACATCTGCACGGTCACCCAGCTCGCCTGCGCGATCAGGCCCGACAGCAGGCCGAGCACGATCGGAATGCCGAGGCCGAATGTGCGCAGCCGGGTCATCACCGTGGTGCGATACCGCGAGATGGGGTCGTTGGGCCCGGCTGCGGGCACGAACACGGGCCGCGATCGGTACGCCAGCAGCAGCGCCAGCCACACCACACCGCCCACGAACAGGCTCACGAGGAGGAACAAGACGATCCGGGTCAACAGCACCTTCAGGTACACGTCACGGAAGTCGACCTCGCCGAACCACAGCCAGTTGGTGTAGGCGTCCACCAGTCGGGGACCGACCAGCAGCAGCACCGCGGCCACCACGGCCAGGCTCAGCAGGATCTTGCTGCGTTTCGACAGCGAAGGTACTCCGGTGGGGGGCCTCATGCCCACGTGCCACACTCCCAATTCTCCGGCGACGCGAACGCGCCGCAGCTGTTCACCCCGAATGTCACCCACGGCACTCGCGGTGACCGTTTCGCCCCACTCTACGGAATGAGGCGACCACCACGCCGCGCGGCGACGAGACCCGGCGACGATGCAAGGATATGTCCGTGAGCGACAGTCATCCCGTCCCGTCCGAAGACGCCCTGCGCCGGTGCGTCGGTGAGATCGTCGACTTCGTCGACGCCGGCGGCTGGGGACAGCCGCCGACGATGTTCGCGCTGGTGCCCACGGCCCTGCTGGCGGCGTCCGAACCCACCCTGCTCGACCAGCTCGACGAGGGCCACGAGTACACCCCGGTGGAGCAGGAGGCCTTCCCCGACGACGTCGAAGGCGGCAGCCCCGCCCTCGACGAGTTCCTCGCCACCACCAGCTGGCCCGAGTCCGTCGCCGGCTGCGCCCTCGTGCAGGAGATCGTGGTGCTGCCCCCGAGCGCGGAGTCGGATCTCGACGACGCGCTGGTGCCGCTGCTCGCCGATCCGCACGCCGCCGACGAGGCCGCCCGGGCCGCGGCGCACGGGCACCCGGAGCGGCGCGATGCCCGCCTGATCGCGGCGGTCCTGCGCGACGGTCCGTCGCTGTCGCTGCTGCAGCTGCGGCCCACCGACGAGGACGACCCGTTCGCCGGGATCGAGCTGCGCACCTACGACAACCTCGCGCCGAACGTGGTGTCCGCCCTGTACGCGACCCTCGAACCGGGCGACGACTAGCACCGGTCCCGCGCGACGGCCTAGCCGCAGGTGGGCGCGTCGCCCCCGTCGGCGAGGGAGCCGAGCGCGCCGATCGCGCCCTCGAGGGTCTCGACCTTGACCAGCCGCATCCCGTCGGGGGCGTCGCTCTGCGCCTCGGCGCAGTTGTCGGCGGGCACGAGGAACACCGTGGCGCCGTCTTCCGCAGCCCCGACGAGCTTGTGGGTGATGCCGCCGATCGGGCCGACGACCCCGTCGGAGTCGATGGTGCCGGTGCCTGCGACGACCTCGCCGCCGCTGAGCTCGCCGGGGCTGAGCTTGTCGACCACGGCGAGGCTGAAGATCAGCCCCGCCGACGGGCCACCGACGTCGGCGAGGTTGAACGTCACGTCGAACGGCACGTCCGGGACCTCCTCGGGGCTGATGCCGAGGAAGCCCTTGTCCGGGTCGTCGGGGCGGGCCCCCACGGTCACCGAGGCGGTCTGCTCGACCCCGTCGCGCACGAGCACGACGTCGACCGGGGTGCCGGGCGCGACGGCGGCGACGGCCCGCTGCACGCTGCCGGCGGTGGTCACCGGCTCCCCGGCGACGGCGACGAGCCGGTCGCCCTCGCGCAGCACGCCGGCGGAGGGCCCGGACTCGCCGACCCTGGCGACGCGCAGGACGACGGGCAGGTCGAGGTGGTGCAGGGCGGCGAGTTCCGCGCTGCGTTCGGACTGCTCGAACTGGGCGGCGTCCGCCTCCTTGACCTGTTCCCTGGTCGCGGTGGGCGGGTAGATCTGCTCGCGGGGGGCGATCCCGTACCGGCTGCCCAGCCACGCCGAGAGCGCCTGCGCCACGGTCAGGCGGTCGCTGACCCCGACCGTGGTCATCACGAGCTCGCCACTGGTGGGGTCGGTGTCGGCGCCCTCGATGGCGACGACAGCCTTGCCGTCGATCTCGCCGAGGGTGTCGAACGTCGGGCCCGGACCGAGCGCCACGTACGGCACCTTCACGTTCAGCGCCACCGTCACCAGCAGCAGCGCGGGGAACAGCGCCGCCAGGATCGTCACGAGCCGTCGATTCACCCGGCCAGGGTATCCGGACCGGCGATGTTCGCGATCAGCGTGATCGCGGTGGCCGCCGCCCCGCGGTGCGCCTTGTACCGTTGACGACATGAGCGACACGCCTTTCGGATTCTCGAATCCCGACGACGACCCGGACCGCAGGAAGGACTCCGGTTCCGGCGCCGAGGGATCCGGCGCCGAGGGCGCCGGCCCGGAGGGCGCCGGGTCCCAGGGCGGCGCCACCGGCGGGTTCCCCTTCGGTTTCGGGGCCCCCGGCGCAGGCGGTGCCCCGTTCGGCGCGGGTGGCGACAACCCCTTCGGCGCGCAGGGCTTCGACCCGGCGGCGCTCGGGCAGATGCTGACACAGTTCGGTCAGATGCTCAGCGGCATGGGCAGCGCGGTGGGGTCCGGCGGTTCCGGGCCGGTCAACTACGAGGTGGCCGGCAAGCTCGCTCGCCAGCAGATCGGCTCCGTCACCCCGGTGTCGTCCGGGTCGGCGGACGCCGTCCGGGACGCCGCACATCTGGCGGAGCTGTGGCTCGACGGGGCGACGACCCTGCCCGCGGGCGCGACCCGCACCGTCGCGTGGACGCCCGTCGACTGGCTCGACAACACGCTCGAGACGTGGAAACGCCTGTGCGATCCGGTGGCCGAGCAGGTCAACGGCATGTGGATGCAGGGCCTGCCGGAAGAGGCCCGGGCGATGGCCGGGCCGATGCTCGGCATGTTCTCCCAGATGGGCGGGCTGGCGTTCGGTTCCCAGCTCGGCCAGGCCCTCGGGCAGCTCGCCAAGGAGGTCCTGACCTCGACCGACATCGGCCTGCCGCTCGGGCCCGCGGGCACGGCGGCGCTGATGCCCGCCGCGATCGAGGCGTTCGGTGAGGGACTCGAGCAGCCGGCCCAGGAAGTCCTGGTCTTCCTCGCCGCCCGGGAGGCGGCACACCAACGGCTCTACAGCCACGTGCCGTGGCTGCGCTCGCGCCTGCTGTCCACTGTGGAGGACTACGCGCGCGGCATCCGGATGGACTTCTCCGCGATCGAGGACCTCGCCCAGGGTATCGATCCCATGGCGCTGACGGATCCGTCGAAGATCGAGGAACTGCTCAAGGGCGCGGCGTTCGAGCCGCAGACCACCCCCGAGCAGAAGCAGGCCCTCGAACGCCTCGAGACGCTGCTCGCCCTGGTCGAGGGCTGGGTGGAGACCGTGGTCGCCGACGCGCTCGGCGACCGGCTGCCCGGGGTCGCCGCGCTGAGCGAGACGCTGCGCCGCCGCCGCGCGAGCGGCGGGCCCGCCGAGCAGACCTTCGCCACTCTCGTCGGTCTCGAGTTGCGGCCGCGGAAGCTGCGCGAGGCCGCGGCCCTGTGGCGCCGGCTCACCACCGATGCCGGGCCGGACGCGCGGGACAAGGTGTGGGCGCACCCGGACCTGCTGCCGGACTCGTCGGACCTCGACAACCCGGCCGCGTTCCTCGACCGCGTCATCGGCGGAGAAGCGGCCGCATTCGACGATCCGATCGCCCAGCTGCGCGAGACCGAGGCGCGCGAACGCGCCGAGCGGGAGAAGGGCGAGCCGGGGTCCGGCGAGTCCACCGATCCCGACGAATCCGCCTGAACGCACATCGGGCCAGGTAGGCACCGGTTTTGCCCTGTGGACAACCGGCCTCGGGCACAGGTGGTGCGATGGGGTTGCTGACAGGCTGACCGCATGACCACGGCAACGCATCCACAGCCCGGACCGGCGCTCGACCCTGCCCTCGAAGTGCTCCACCGACCGGACGGCACGGTGCAACTCGGGTGGGGCCCGGACACGGCGGCCGTCCTCTCCCCCGGCGCGGGGCTCGACGCGTTCGGCCTCTCGACGGTGCTGCGCCTGCTCGACGGGCGCTCGTCGCGCGAGGAGATCCTCGCCCGCACCGCGCAGGCGGGGCTGCCGGGCACCGCCGTCACCGCCCTGCTCGACGAGCTGACCACCCTCGGGGCGGTCCGCGATCCCGGCGTAGCCGCGGTGCAGGTCCCCCGGGTGCGGGTGCACGGGCGCGGGCCACTGGCAGACGCGCTGGTCGCCCAACTGACGGTGTCGGGCACGCGGCTGCGCCGGTCCGCCGTCTACACCGGCGACAGCGACGTCGCCCGCTGGGACGCGCAGTGCGTGCTGCTCACCGACGCGCTGGTGCCCGACCCCGGTCTCGTCCGTGAGCTGATGCGGCACCGTGTGCCACATCTGCCCGTACTGCTGCGCGACGGCCGCGGCGTCGTCGGCCCCTTCGTCGTCCCGGGCCGCACGAGCTGCCTGCGCTGCGCCGACCTGACCCGCACGGATCTCGATCCGCACTGGCCGCAGCTGGCCGCCCAACTGTGCGACCGCGTCGGTTGTGCGGAGCCCGCGGCGGTGCTGGCGACCGCGGCCGTCGCCCTCGGACAGCTCGACGCGATTCTCGCCGCCTCGGCGTCCGCGCCGCCCGCGACGTTGGACCGGACGCTCGAGGTGGATCTGCGCAGCCATCGACTCACGTCGCGGCGCTGGTTCCGGCACCCGGATTGCGGGTGCGGAGGCACACCCGCGTGAAGCGGCGTACCGCGCCGGTCGCGCAGCGGCGCACCGCGCCGGTCGGACGCCGTCAGGCATGATGGTGGGCGTGGCCGAAATCCCCCGCAGAAGCAGTTCCCGCACCGCCAAGCTCGCCAGCATCCCCCTCGGGATCGCCGGTCGCGCCGCGGTGGGATTCGGCCGGCGTCTGGCCGGCGGGGACCGCGAGGAGATCGATGCCGAACTCGCGGCGAAGGCGGCCGAGCAGCTGTTCACGGTGCTCGGCGAGCTCAAGGGCGGAGCCATGAAGGTGGGCCAGGCGCTGAGCGTGATGGAAGCCGCGGTGCCGGAGGAGTTCGCCGAGCCGTACCGGGAGGCGCTGACGAAGCTGCAGTCGGCGGCGCCGCCGCTGCCGGCCAAGGCGGTCCATCGCGTCCTCGATCAGCAGCTCGGGGCCCGCTGGCGGGAGCGCTTCGCCTCGTTCGACGACATTCCCACCGCATCGGCGAGCATCGGCCAGGTCCACCGGGCGGTGTGGGCGGACGGCCGCGAGGTCGCGGTGAAGGTCCAGTACCCGGGCGCCGACGAGGCGCTGCGCGCCGATCTGCGCACCCTGTCGCGGTTCGCGGGACTGTTCGCGACGGTGATGCCGGGCACCGACGTGCGGGCCGTGCTCGACGAGCTGACCGCGCGCACCGAGGAGGAGCTCGACTACCGGATCGAGGCCGACAACCAGCGGACGTTCGCCAGGGTGTTCGCCGACGATCCCCGGTTCGTCGTGCCGCGGGTCGTCGCCAGCTCCCCGAAGGTCTTCGTCACCGAATGGCTCACGGCAACACCGCTTTCCATGATCATCGCCGAGGGAACCCGCGAGCAGCGCAACCGGGCCGGGGCGCTGCTGGCCGAGTTTCACTTCGCGTCCCCGGCACAGGTGGGGCTGCTGCACTGCGACCCGCACCCGGGCAACTTCATGCTGCTCGACGACGGCCGGCTCGGCGTCATCGACTTCGGTGCCACGGCCGCGATGCCGAACGGGTTGCCGTCGGTGCTGGGCCGGATGGTGCGGCTGGCCCTCGAGGAGCGCTTCGACGAGCTGACCACACTGCTCTACGAGAACCGGTTCGTCCTGCCGGGCCGGGAGGTCACCGAGCAGGAGATCGCGGACTACCTGCGCCCGTTCACGGATCCGATCCACACGGAGTCGTTCCACTTCACCCGGGCATGGCTGCAGAAGGCGGCGGGCACCGCCACCGACTTCTCCGGATCCAACTTCCGCACCGCGCGGGCACTGAACCTGCCGCCGGAGTACGCGAACATCGTCCGCGTACTCCTCGGCTCCGTCGGCATCTGCGCGCAACTGGACGCGCACGCGCCGTACATGCGGATCCTGTCGGAGTGGCTGCCGGGCTTCACCGGTCCGGTGGACTGACGTCCCGCCGGCAGCCGGTCCGGCCTAGGCGCACACCAGTTCCTTGCGGGGGCGTCCCCGCGGACGCTTGCGGGCGACGACGACACCCCGTTCGAAGATCTCGCCGCCCCACACGCCCCACGGCTCGGCACGGTCGAGTGCCGCGGCGAGGCAGTGGGTGCGGATCGGGCACCGGCCGCACAGCGCCTTGGCTCGCTCCAGTTCGGTCGGTGATTCGGCGAACCACAGGTCCGGATCGCCGTCGCGGCAAGGCAACTCGCGCACGCGCGTCGTATGGTCGACGTCGAGCGTTGCGGTCTGCACGATGGATGTCTCCTCTGTCTGGTTCGGATGCGATGCGCGAACCGGGCAGAAGACGAAGAAGGCCACGGTCCGCTGGGCGGTGTCCGTGGCCGGAAGGCGAATGAAGATTACCGGGGTGAACCTCGGTGGCTTCGGGGCACGGACGAAGGGGCGGCTGCTCGCACGCGGGCGACGCGCGGAGTGCACGCGCCGGCGGCGACGGGGGCGCCGGCGACGGGGGCGGCGACCACCACTGCAGCTGCATCGAAGCCGAGCATCGGGGCCACCTCCTTCGTCGTCCGCGCACGGGCCATTCCCGTGACATCGACCTCCAGCCTAGGAACTCGGCCGTCGATCGCACAACCCATTTTCTACCTGCGGTTTTACCGCAGCTTTGCGAACCGCTACAGATCGAGGGTATCGGGCGCGCGTTCACCGCGCACGACGGCGAGCACGTCCGCGCCGAACTGCTCGAGTTTCTTCGCCCCGATGCCGGGGATGGCGACGAGGGCGCGGTCGTCGCCCGGCCGCTGCTCGGCGATCGCGATGAGCGTGTTGTCGCTGAACACCACGTAGGCGGGAACCTTCATCTCCTTGGAACGTTCCCGGCGCCAGTCCTTCAGCGCCATCAGCAGCGATTCGTCCAGGTCCGACGGGCAGCCCTCGCAGCGCCCCAGCATGGTCGCGGACGACCCCATCAGGGGCTTTCCGCACACGCGGCACTGCGGCCGCTTACGCTTCGGCGACGCGGGGGCCGCGATCCGGGAGGCCGGCGAGTCGTCGGGGATCAGACCGTGCAGGAACCGGGACCGCCGCCGCGACCGGCGGCCGCCCTCGGTGCGCGAGAGCGCCCAGGACAGTTGCAGGTGCACGCGGGCGCGGGTGACCCCGACGTACAGCAGGCGGCGCTCCTCCTCGATGCCGGCCTCGTCGGGCGGCGTGGAGCTGTCGCCGACGACGTGCACGATGGGCAGGGTCCCGTCGGTGAGGCCGACGAGGAAGACCGCGTCCCATTCCAGGCCCTTGGCCGCATGCAGCGACGCGAGCGTCACGCCCTGCACCGTCGGCGGGTGCCGCGCCTCGGCCCGCGCCGCCAGGTCGCGCAGCAGGCCGTCGAGATCGAGGTCGGGCTCGTGTCCGAGAAGCTCCTCGGTCAGCTGCACGAGTGCCCGCAGCGATTCCCACCGTTCACGGGCCTGCGCACCGGCAGGTTCGGCCTCGGTCAGGCCGAGCGGGGCGAGCACCGCCCGCACCAGCGTGACGAGGGCGGCGCCGCGATCGGCGCCCTCGGGCAGGTCGTCGCGGCCGTGCGCCTGCCGCAGCGCGCCGACCGCCTGGCGCACCTCGGCGCGGGTGAAGAAGCCCTCGCCGCCGCGGACCTGGTACGGGATACCGGCCTCGGTGAACGCCTGCTCGTAGGCCTCCGACTGAGCGTTGATGCGATAGAGCACCGCGATCTCGGCGGCGGGCACCCCCGATCCCAGCAGCTTCGCGATCGCCTTGGCCGCGGCCTGCGCCTCGGCGGGCTCGTCGTCGTACTCGGCGAACGCCGGCTCGGGTCCGGGCGGGCGCTGGCCGACGAGCTGGAGCCGGGTCCCGGCGATGCGGCCGCGTGCCGCACCGATGACCCGGTTGGCGAGGGACACGACCTGCGGCGTGGAACGGTAGTCGCGTTCGAGCCGGACCACGGTGGCGTCCGGGAATCGGCGGGAGAAGTCGAGCAGATACTGCGGGGTGGCGCCGGTGAACGAGTAGATCGTCTGATTCGCGTCGCCGACGACGGTGAGGTCGTCGCGGTCGCCGAGCCACGCATCGAGCACGCGTTGTTGCAGCGGCGTGACGTCCTGGTACTCGTCGACGACGAAGCAGCGGTAGCGGTCGCGGAACTCCTCGGCGACGGCGGTGTGCTCCTCGAGCGCGGCGGCCGTGTGCAGCAGCAGGTCGTCGAAGTCGAGGTAGATACCGTCGTCGCGCACCTTGAGCGACTCGTAGCCGGCGTAGACGGCAGCCACCCGCGCGGCGTCGGCGGGGGGCTCACGCCGGGCCCGGGCCACCGCGGCCGGGTAGTCCTCCGGCGCGACGAGCGAACCCTTGGCCCACTCGATCTCCGAGAGCAGGTCGCGCACGGTGTCGGAGTCGGTGGCGAACCCGGCACGGTGCGCGGCCTGGGAGACGACGGCGAACTTTCGGTCGAGCAGCTGCCACGGCGTGTCGCCGACCACTCGCGGCCAGAAGTAGCGCAGCTGCCGCAGCGCGGCGGCGTGGAAGGTGCGCGCCTGCACCTGCGGCCCCGAGCCGCCCACCCCGAGTTCGCGCAGCCGGCTGCGCATCTCCCCGGCGGCGCGGGCGGTGAACGTGACGGCGAGGACCTGGCCGGCCGCGACGTGTCCGTGGGACACCAGATGCGCGATGCGGCGGGTGATGGTCCGGGTCTTTCCCGTCCCGGCACCGGCGAGCACACACACCGGGCCACGCGGCGCGAGGACCGCCGCCGCCTGCTGGGGATCCAGGCCCTCCACCGATGCATCTGCTCGCATGGGCTCCATCATGGCAGGACGCGGTGACAGGCCTCCGGCCCACACCGACTGTGGTGGAGAACACATTTCACAGTCGCGCGGAACAGCCGGTGCCCCGGAGTTGTTGTGCGCACCGTGACTACGACCGACGCTCCCGCCCTGACGCTCTACACCACCGACTGGTGCGGCTACTGCCGCCGCCTCAAGAGCCAGCTCGACGAGAACGGCATCGGCTACGCCGAGAT
>NZ_JBSNCE010000016.1:0-158695 GCF_053764755.1 Rhodococcus sp. 2H158 | reverse complement strand
CTGCGCCTTCTGCTCGTCGGTGCCGAACCCGACGAGGACCTGCCCGGCGATGCCGTTGTTGGTGCCGAACATCGACCGCAGCGACAGCGTGGTGTAGCCCAGCTCCATCGCCAGCTCGGCGTCCTGCGCCAGGTTCAGGCCCAGCCCGCCCCACTCCTGCGGGATGGCGTACCCGAACAGGCCCATCTCCTTGGCCGCACTGCGGATGTCGTCCGGAATCGCGTTGGTGTCGGCGATCTCATCCTCGCGCGGCACCACGCGGGTGCGGACGAACTCGCGGACCTGCTTGAGGATGTCGACGAAGACGTCGTCGGGAACTTCCTGGTCGGTGATGTGCATGTAATCACTATGGCGCCGCCATTATGATCAGTCCAATACTTAATTGGTCGTTCTGAGATATCAGAATCGCAATGATCAGATCGGAGAGGTGAGCGTCGTGGACATCGCACAGCTTCGGGCCTTCCTGGCCGTCGCCGAAGAGCTTCACTTCGGACGGGCCGCCGAGAGACTCCACGTTGCCCAGCCCCCGTTGAGCCGCACGATCAAACAGCTCGAACGCGAACTCGGCACCGTGTTGTTCGACCGCAACACCCGGTCGGTGAAACTCACCGCGAGCGGAGAGGCCCTCGTCGGTCCCGCGCAGGAAGTGCTCGACGCTCTGCGCCGTGCCGAGGCTTCGGTGCGCGCGGCCGACGACGGCGATGTCGGCCTCGTCCGGATCGCCTTCGCCGGCGTGTCGACCCACCAGCTCGTCGCCCGGCTCGCCCGCGTGGTGCGCTCCCAGCGGCCGGGCATCCGACTCGAGCTCTCCAGCCAGAATTTCGCCCAGCCGGCGATGACGAGACTCGTGCACGGCGACACCGACATCGCACTGGGCCGCTGGGACATCGTCCCCGCCGAGATCTCCGCACGCGTCGTGATGCCGGACTCCCTCGTCGTCGCGCTGCCCGACACCCACCCGCTGGCCGGCGCGCGCCGGTTGTCGATTGCCCAGCTTGCCGCGGAAAGCTTCGTCTCCCTCCCACCGCACGAAGGTGCGGTGCTCCCCGACCGGTTGCGGCGGCTCGCGCACGCGGGCGGGTTCGTTGCCGACGTCGTCCAGGTCGCCCCCGATACGCAGACCGCCCTGGCGCTGGTCAGCGCCGAGGTCGGGTGCCACCTGACGTTGGCGTCCGTGGCGAGCAACGTCACCGATCCCCATGTCGTCTTCGTTCCGCTCGACGAGTCGAGCCCCGACGTCGACCTACGCGTGGCGTGGCGACGTGACGACACCAATCCCGCGCTGCACGTGGTGCTGAAGGTGGTGCTCGGGTTCGCCGATGCAGCGAACGGCTGACGACCGAAAGACCCCGAGCCGCCGCACCGGGCTCAGAGCGAACCTTCACCGCCGTCCACTCCGAAACGGCGATTCGCGGCGCTCCTCGCGCTCCACTTCGGCCCTGCCCTACCGGGGTGCGGGGGCGGCAGACTCGCCCCATCGCCGCCGCCCCGGAAAGGACCCCACGTGAGCGCCCCCTCCCTGTCCCAGCACACGACGACGCTGCGTTTCCTCGACTCCGCCGACGGCAGTCCACTCGGCTGCTTCGCCTCGTGGCCGAACCACCGGTTCACCCTCACCGACGTCGTCGACGTCCTGCGGCGCTTCGGTCTCCACGTGAGCGACCACCGGCCGCTGGACGAGCCGGGGACGCACCACTTCACGATCGCGCCGTCCGGAACCGCCGCTCCGGACGCCGGGGTGCTCGATCTGATCGCGGGCGCGTTCGTCGCGGGAGCCGAGGGCCGCACCGACATCGACGACTTCTCGATACTCGTTCTGCAGGAGGGTATCTCGTGGCGGTGGGTCGACCTGATCCGGGCAGCCGTCCGGTTCCTGGCGCAGGCCGGTATCGGCCTGTCGCCGACGTACATGCTCGGCTGCCTGACGGCCACCCCCGGCTACGCCGCGGCCCTCGCCGCACTGTTCGACGCCCGGTTCCGCCCCGGGCTGCCCGACCGGGAAGCCGCCGTCGCCGCCGCGGCCTCGGCGGTGGCCGGCCACATCGATCGCGCCGCGACCTTCGACCTCGACCGGACCCTGCGAGGGCTGCGCTCGTTCGTCGACGCGACCCTGCGTACCAACTGGTTCCAGAGCGGGGGCACCAAACCGTACGCGTCGTTCAAGCTCGATCCGTCCGCGCTGACCGTCGGCGGCGCGATCGTGCCGTTGCGGGAGATCTACGTCCACTCCCGCGACGTCGAGGGTGTGCACGTGCGGGCCGAGCTCGTCGCGCGGGGCGGGCTGCGGTTCTCCGAACGCCCGGAGGACTACCGCACCGAGGTCCTCGGACTGATGGCGACCCAGGCCGTCAAGAACGCACCCATCGTCCCCGGCGGCGCCAAGGGCGCCTTCGTGATCCGCCCCGGATCCACCGCGGACCTCACCACCGCATACACCACCTTCATCCGCGGCCTGCTCGACGTCGTCGACAACATCGTCGACGGAGCGCCGACCACCCCGGCCGACACCGTCGCCTACGACGGCGCGGACGCCTACCTGGTGGTCGCCGCCGACAAGGGCACCGCCCGCATGTCCGACACGGCGAACGCCGTTGCCGCCGAATACGGTTACTGGCTCGGCGACGCCTTCGCCTCGGGCGGGTCGGCCGGCTACGACCACAAGGCGATGGGCATCACCGCCCGCGGCGCGTGGGTGGCCGTGCGGCACCGCTTCGCCGAACTCGGACACGACGTCGACACGCAGACCTTCACCGTCGCGGGCATCGGCGACATGTCGGGCGACGTCTTCGGCAACGGCATGCTGCTCAGCGACCGCATCCGCCTCGTCGCGGCCTTCGACCACCGGCACATCTTCCTCGACCCCGACCCGGACGCTGCCGCCTCCCACCGCGAGCGCGCGCGTCTGTTCGCGCTGCCGCGCTCGTCCTGGGCCGACTACGACCCCGCGGCGATCTCCGCGGGTGGCGGCGTGTGGCCGCGCACCGCCAAGGCCGTGCCGCTGTCCGCCGCCGCCCGCGCGGCCCTCGGGATCGACGCCGAGACCCTGACGCCCGACGAGCTGATCAAGGCCGTGCTCCGCGCACCCGTGGACCTGCTGTGGAACGGCGGTGTCGGCACGTACGTGAAGGCCTCCGGCGAGACGCACGGCGACGCCGCCGATCCCGCCAACGACCGGGTCCGGGTCGACGCCTGCGAGGTGCGTGCGCGCATCGTCGGCGAAGGCGGCAATCTCGGCTTCACCCGCGCCGCACGTGTCGAGTACGCGCGCCACGGCGGCCGCTGCGACGGCGACTTCATCGACAACGCTGCCGGCGTTGCCACCTCCGACCGGGAGGTCAACATCAAGATCGCGGTCGATCGCGCGGTCGCGGCCGGAACGCTGGCGCCCGGACAGCGGGAGACGCTGCTCGCCGCGGTGACCGACGACGTGGCCGAGGCCGTGCTCACGGCGTCCCGGGATCAGGTGCTGGCCCTGGGTTGCAGCGAGCACGACGCCCCGGCGCTGCTCACCCAGCACGAGCGGCTGATCGAGGATCTGGCGCGGGCCGGCCGGATCGCCCGCGACGGCGACGGCCTGCCGCCGACGGCGGAGATCCGGGAGCGGAGCCGGGCGGGAACGGGCCTGCGGCGACCGGAACTCGCTGTGCTGCTGGCGCAGTCGAAGAACGTCGTCGCGAGCGAGCTGGCCGCGTCGTCGCTGCCGGACTCCCCGGCCTGCACCCCGTGGGCCGAGAACTACTTCCCCGCCGAGATTCTGGCCCGCGCCGGAAGGGGCGTGGCCGGGCATCCGCTGCGCCGGGAGATCGTCGTCGCGTCGCTCGCGGACGAGCTCGTCAACCGTCTCGGCCCGGGAGCCCTGTACCGGCTCGAGGAACGGTTCGGCGCCGCCACCGCGGACTCGGCGCTCGCCTACGTGGTGGTCAGCCGGGTGCTGCACACCGAGGACATCCGAACCCGGATCCTCGCGGCAGGCTCCGATGCACGCAGCACGCTGGCGGAGCTGAGCGCGCTCGCGCGCGTCGTCGAGGCCGAGATGGCATGGTTGCTGCGCCACACCGCCCGCCGGGCGCTCCGCGACGTGCTCACGGGTGCGTGCGACGACGCGGACACACCGGAGGCTCTCGTGGCGCTCTTCGCCGCGCCCGTCGCCGCCGCACTGGGCGACCGGCCGTCGGCCGAGGACTGCCGCGGCGCGCTCGCGAACGCGGCGGTGGCGTTGCGCCTGGGCACCGACCCCGCCCGTGTCGCCGCGGCCCGGGACGCACTGATCGACAGCCTTCACATCCGTTGGCTTCTGGACGGTTTCGCCACCCGCGTCCGCGGCTCCTACTGGGAGGCCATGGGTGCGGCAGCCCTGCGCGACGAGATCTCCGACCGCCTCGACGCGCTCGTCGTCACCGCGCTCGACGGGAGTGCCGCGGACCCGACCGGTCGCGCGCACCGTCTCGTGCGACTCCTCGACCGGCTCCGCGGTGAGGACGCGGTGGACACCGCACGGCTGGCCGTGATCGCCGGGGAGCTGCGCCTGCTCGACCGTTGAGCGTGTGCCCCGCAGGGACGGGACCCTGTGTGCGGCATGGTGCTATGTCGTGGTCGATGCGTGGTCTTCGCGCTCGGTCACCTGCGACGAAGTCCGTTGCTCGTGAGGGCGCCCTCGACCGTCGTGCCGACGGTCGAGGGCGCCGACGAGATGCTTACGCGTCATCCTGCCGCTTGGCTGCTTCCCGTCCCGCGAGGTAACCGAACACCAGCCCGAGCGAGATCGTCCCTCCGGCGCCTCCGTAGAAGCCCTTCGTGGGTGCGCCTCCTGCGTTGCCGGCGGCGTACAGGCCTGGAATGACCTTGCCTTCGGTATTCAGCGCGCGTCCGAGTGCGTCGGTCTTCGGGCCGCCCACGGTGCCGAGCGCGCTGGCCTGGACCTCGAGCGCGTAGTACGGCGCGGTGTCGACCGGTCCCAGCACGCTCGACTTCGGGCTCTTCAGCATAGGTCGGATGATCTTCGCCAGGGGCCCGACCACGAGGGAACGCACGCGTTCGGGGTCGTTCTTCTTCGCCACCCGTCCGGCGAGCTTGCTCACGATCGGACCGATCGCCGCAGCGATGCCCATCCGCGCCTTTGCGGTGGCGGCGGGGAACCGCGCGTCGGGCGAGTTCTTGCCCAGCCGGGGATAGTAGGCGCCGAAGTAGCGGTCGAACAAGGTGTCCCCGCGGTGGAACTGCGGGTCGCGAGCTCGGGCGGCCTCGGGATTGAACCGGTCGACCGTGCGGAGCAGCCCCACCTCGTCGACCCCGATCTTGTCCGCGAGTTCCGACAGGGTGTCGGCGCGGTGGAGGTAGTCGGGCACCTCTCCGCCCGGCGTGACGCCGAAGATCCCGAACTTCGTCCAGTACTTGTGGTCGAAGATCAGCCAGGCCGTGGCATTGGGCATGGTGCCCGTCTCCGGGTCGACCTCGCGCATGATCTGCCCGAACTGGTCGTAGGCCAGGGCCTCGTTCGCGAAGCGCTCACCCTTGCTGTTGACCATGATGCTGTGCGGCAGCGCTCGCTCGCCCAGGAACACACGACTGAGCGGGCGGCCCTCCAGCTCTTCACCGGGCAGCTGCACGCCGGGCATCCACCAGGCGTCCTCCATGCCGGTCAGATCAGCGCCCACCTCCTGCGCCAGCTGCACCGCGATGCCGTCGTGGCCCTGGGGGGAGACCTGCACGCCGAAGGGCGCGTCGAGATAGGTCGTGGTGATCTCGGTCGAGCTCTCGAACCCGCCGCTGGCCAGCAGGACCCCCCGGGTGGCGCGCACCGTGTGCTCGGCGCCGTCGGCCCGCACGACGATCCCCCGCACCCCCGACTCGTCGGTGACAAGCCGGGTCGCGGGCGTCTCGACGCGAACGTCGACGCCGTTGCGCAGGCTCGCCTCGAGCAAGGCTCCGATCAAGGCCGGTCCCGCGAGCCAGACGTCGTCGATGCCGATCCCGCCCAGCAACCAGAACGGGAGCGGGTTCTTGGCCATGCCCGTGGTCAGGGCCGGTCGCACGTACTTCGCGTTCTCCCCGAGTCCCTCCGGGGAGTACGGGCCGGGGAACAGTGCCCGACCGACGGACGCGCCGTCGATGTCGGAGCGGTAGTCCGGCCAGATCGTCGGTATCCACCCGAAGGAGGTGTGTTCTTCGATGAACCGGGCGACGTGCGGTCCGGTCTCCAGGAACTTCTCCACCAGGTCGTGGTCGAGGATCCGGTCGCGACCTTGGCCGTAGATGTACCGACGCGCCTGGTCCAGGTCGTCGTGCACCTTCAGGTCCTTGGTCGAGAAGCCGTGGTTGGGGATCCAGGCGGCACCCGCCGAGATCCCGGTGGCGCCCCCGACGATCTCCCGGGACTCGACCACGAGGACTCGTGCACCCTCCTTGGCGGCGGTGAGCGCCGCCATCAGGCCTGCGCCGCCGGACCCGACGATCGCCACGTCCACCTCGTCGGGGATGCCCTTCTGGGACACGGTCCCGATGGAGCCGCTGCGCTTGGTCGAACTGCTAACCATGATCCTCCGTACGGTCGGTTTCGGTCACGACCCTCCCGATCGGAAAGGCGCGACGCGCGTCATATAGTTGATTACTCAATCATATAGTTGAACACTCAACCACATGCGCATATTCCCGTCCGGAGTCACCCCGTGAAGGCCACTCGGACTTCCCCGGGAACGGTGCCGTGCCGGCTCCGACGACATTCCAGCCGGCTGGACGAACTCGCCCGCAACGTGAAGGGCCGACTACGGCTGCAGCACTACGCCGTTTCCAGCTACCTAGGGCGCCGGTTCCCCGATCAGCAGGGCGAGCAGCAGCTCGGCCCGGACGCGGGCGTCACCGAGGTCGACGCCGAGCACCTGCTCGGCCTTGGCGATCCGGCTGCGCAGGGTGTGCCGGTGTACCTCCAGGGCCGCGGCCGCCGCCTCCCATTGCCCGTTCGCCTCGAGGAACGCCCGCAGCGACGCGACGAGCCTGGTCCCCCGACCGCGGTCGTAGTCGGCGAGAGCGGAAACAGTGGACGCAGCCACGGATTCGAGTACGGCCCGCACCGCCGGGGAGGCGAGCAGGGCGGTTCCGTGCGTGGCGTCGAACTCGACGAGGTGATGGGCCGCGTCCGCCGCGGCCACGGCGTGTTCGGCCTGCTCGACGGCGCGGCGGGTGTCGGCGAGCCGGTGCGCGGCGCTGAGCCCGGCGCGGAGGGTGCGCGCCTGCGGCGGGGCGAGGTCCGCCAGTAGCGCCGCCACGTCGGACAGCGTGTCCTCACCGCGCAGCAGCACGGTGAGCGCCTCGTCGCCGCTGCGCGCGTACAGCGGGCGCTGCCGGGCGCCGAGACCGGCGTCCAGCACGCGCCGCACGTCGGCCGCGGCCGGGGTGTGCAGACGCAGGATCCGGATGCGGTTGCGGACGCCGACCGCGTCGGCGAGATACTCCAAGGCGTCGCCGGAGTCGAGGACGTCGTCGACGAGCAGGCCGAATGCCTTCGCGCCCAGCGCATTCCGCTCCGCGCGCAGCCGCCGCGGCTTGTCCAGCTCGAGGGTGACGAGGGAGACGGCGTGGCCGATCAGGACGAGTTCGACGTTCTCGAGCGGGCGGTCGGCCTGGACGGCCAGGTGTCCGCTGACGAGGCCGGCGTGCGTGACCGGTTGCACCGTCAGCGTCCGGCCGGGCCGGCTCGTGGTGACCGAACCGGCGCCGTCCCGGCGCAGCTCCGAGATCTGCTCTGCCAGCTCCGCCGCGGCCTCGGGGTGGGCGACCACCTCCCCGCTGCGCGCGTCGAGGTAGGCGACGGCGGCGCTGGTGGCGACGGCCAGTTCCCGCACGATCGCGGCCACGCCGCCGCGCAGCGCGGCGCGGGTGATGCGCACCTGGGTGTCGGCGGCGCGGCGCACCAGCTCGTACTGCTGTTCGGCGAGCCGGGCGGTGACGGCACGGCTCACGGCGGCGAACGGCGTCGTGTACGGCACCTCCAGCAGCGCCAGCCCCACCGCGTCGGCCGCCTCGAGCACCGACTGCGGGATCCGCTCGTGCGACAGCCCGGTGCCGAACCCCAGGGCGGCGACGCCCGCCACCGCGAGGCGGCGCACGTAGTCACCGCCCTCCTCCGGCTGCAGTCCCAGGCCGGTGGTGAGGACGAGTTCCCCGCCGGAGAGCCAGGGCCGCGGGTCCAGCAGTTCGGTGGGCTGGACGAAGCCGATCGGCCGATCCTTCCCGGCCCGGCCGCCGCGCAGTGTCAATCCCAGTCCCGGTTGCCGCAGCAGCCAGGCGATGCCGACGCTCATGAGGCCATCGTAAGACCGCTCGACGAAATGGCGCGGTGCGATTCACCGGGTTGTACGAATCGGCCCTGTCTCGGGTCCGCGGACGCTCCCATACTCGAATCGTCTCTACGCCGCCGAGCCCGAGGAAGTCCCCCATGACGAGCATCGAATACCGCCTTCCGCAGCAGCGTCGCCTGGTCACCGCGCTGCCCGGCCCGCGCTCGGCGGCACTGACCGAGCGTCGCCGCACGGCCGTCGGGGCGGGTGTGGCCTCCTCCGTGCCGGTCTACGCCGCCGACGTCGACGGCGGCATCGTCGTCGACGTCGACGGCAACGCCCTGATCGACCTCGGTTCCGGCATCGCGGTCACCAGTGTCGGCGCCTCGGACCCGGCGGTCGTGGCGGCGGTGCAGGAGCAGGTCGCGCACTTCACGCACACCTGCTTCATGGTCACTCCCTACGAGGGCTACATCGCCGTCGCCGAGAAGCTCGCGGCCCTGACCCCCGGCGACCACGCCAAGCGCACGGTGCTGTTCAACAGCGGCGCGGAGGCGGTGGAGAACGCGGTCAAGATCGCCCGCGTCGCGACCGGTCGCAGCGCCGTGGTGGTCTTCGACCACGCCTACCACGGCCGCACCAACCTGACGATGGCGCTGACCGCGAAGAACCAGCCCTACAAGGAGGGCTTCGGCCCGTTCGCCCCCGACATCCACCGCGTGCCGGCGTCGTACCCGTTCCGCGAGGGCCGCAACTACGACGGCACCGAGGTCACCGGTGAGCAGGCCGCCCACCGCGCGATCGCGCAGATCGACAAGCAGATCGGTGCGCACAACGTCGCCGCGATCGTGCTCGAGCCCATCCAGGGCGAGGGCGGATTCATCGTGCCGGCCAAGGGTTTCCTGCCGACCCTCGTCGACTGGGCGAAGGCCAACGGCATCGTCTTCGTCGCCGACGAGGTGCAGACCGGCTTCGCGCGCACGGGCGACTGGTTCGCCAGCAATGACGAGAACGTCGTGCCGGACCTGATGACCCTCGCCAAGGGCATCGCCGGCGGCATGCCGCTCGCCGCGGTGACCGGCCGCGCCGAGCTGATCGACGCCGTCCACGGCGGCGGCCTCGGCGGCACCTACGGCGGCAACCCCGTCGCGTGCGCCGCGGCGCTGGCCACGCTGGACCGGATCGAGCAGCTGGACCTGTGCGGCCGCGCCCGGCGCATCGAGCAGATCGCCACCGAGCGGCTGCGGGCGCTCGCCGCGGACGTCGACATCGTCGGCGAGGTCCGCGGCCGCGGCGCGATGCTCGCCGTCGAGTTCGTGCAGCCCGGCACGCGCGAGCCGAATCCGGAGGCCACCAAGGCGATCGCCGCGAAGGCGCTCGAGCAGGGTGTCATCGTGCTCACCTGCGGCACCTACGGCAACGTCGTCCGCCTGCTGCCGCCGCTGGTGATCTCCGACGAGCTGCTCACCGACGGCCTCGACGTTCTCGCCTCCGCCGTCCGCGACGTCGCGGGCGTGCGCCCGACCCTGGCAGGAGCCACCCGATGACCCACACCCTCCCCGCGGGCGTCCCGACCCGGCTCTGGCTGGGCGGCAAGCTCACCGACTCGTCCACCGGCGCGACGTTCCCCGTCGAGGACCCCGCCACCGGCGCGGTGCTCGCCGACGTCGCCGACGCCTCCGCCGACGACGGGCTGCGCGCCCTCGACCTCGCCGTCGCCGCGCAGGCCGAGTGGGCCGCGACCCCGCCCCGGGTGCGCGGCGAGATCCTGCGCACCGCCTTCGAACTCGTCCACGCCCGCGCCGACGACTTCGCCCGCGTCATCACCCTCGAGATGGGCAAGACCGTCGCCGAGGCCCGCGGCGAGGTGAACTACGGCGCCGAGTTCCTGCGCTGGTTCGCCGAGGAGGCCGTGCGCATCGGCGGCCGCACCGCCACCGCCCCGGCCGGGAACGGGCGCATCCTCGTCACCAAGGAACCGGTCGGGCCCGTCCTGGCGATCACCCCGTGGAACTTCCCGCTGGCGATGGCCACCCGCAAGATCGGCCCGGCCCTGGCCGCGGGCTGCCCGATCCTGGTCAAGCCGGCCGCCGAGACCCCGCTGACGATGCTGCTGCTCGGGCAGGTCTTCGCCGACGCCGGCCTGCCGGCCGGGGTGCTGTCGATCCTGCCCGCCTCGGACGCCGCCGCCCTCACCGGGCCGCTGCTCACCGACGCGCGGCTGCGCAAGATCACCTTCACCGGCTCCACCGGCGTCGGCAAGCTGCTGGTCCGCCAGTCCGCCGACCGGCTGCTGCGCACCTCCATGGAACTCGGCGGCAACGCCCCGTTCCTGGTGTTCGACGACGCCGACGTCGACGCCGCCGTGGACGGCGCGATGGCCGCGAAGATGCGCAACGGCGGCGAGGCCTGCACCGCCGCCAACCGCTTCCACGTCGCCCGCAGCGTCGCCGGCGAGTTCACCGACAAGCTCACCGCCCGCATCGCGGCGCTGCGCACCGGCCACGGCCTCGACGACGGCACCGACCTCGGCCCGCTGATCACCGCCCGGCAGCGCGCCACGGTCGAGGCACTGGTGCGCGACGCCGTCGAGCGCGGCGCCCGGGTCCGCACCGGCGGGCAGATCCCCGACGGACCCGGCACGTTCTACCCGCCGACCGTGCTCGACGAGGTGCCGGCCGACGCGCGGCTGCTGCGCGAGGAGATCTTCGGACCGGTCGCGGCGATCACCGTCTTCGACACCGAGGACGAGGCGATCGCCGCCGCCAACGCCACCGAATACGGCCTGGCCGCCTACTTCTACACCCGCGACCTCGACCGCGCGATGCGCGTGGCGGCCGCGCTGAAGACCGGCATGGTCGGCGTCAACCGCGGCATCATCTCCGACGTCGCCGCCCCGTTCGGCGGCGTCAAGGAGTCCGGTTTCGGCCGCGAAGGCGCGGCCGAGGGCATCGAGGAGTACCTCGACACCAAGTACATCGCCCTGTAGGCCCGCGGCGGGACGCCCCGCCCGCAATCGAATACCGGCTCGGTCCGGGATCGCGGCACGCCGCCGATCCCGGACCGAGCCGTATCCTCTTGCAGCTCAGTCCTTCCGGAGCAGCTCCAGGCGCGCCCCGAGTCCGGCGATCATCGCGTCGAGTCCGGCGTCGAAACCGGCGTCCGGGGTGTAGTGGCCGCCCGATCCGGCGAACGCGTCGATCGCCGCGGTGAACACCGGGCTGTCGCCGGCGAGGTCGGCGGTGTCGAAGATGTCGGCCGGTGCGTTGGCGTCGAGCGCGGAGCCGAAGATGAACGACTCCAGCGCGACGACGACCGGCACGATCGTGTCGATCGGCCACCCGGCCTCGGCGAAGCCTGCGGCCACCGCCTCGTACACCGCCAGGGTGCGGGGCGCGCCCGCGACGGGCATCACGGCGATCACCGGGACCAGCGGCGCGTGCCGGGCGAACACGTCCCGGTAGGACAGGGCCCACCGCCGCGTCGCCACCGCCCACGGCTCGGCGCCGAAGCCGCTCACGTCGACCTTCGTCATGAGGTCCTCCTGCACCCACAGCAGGACGTCCTGCTTCGAGCTCACGTGGTTGTACAGGGCGGACGGGGCCACACCGAGGGCACGGGCGAGCTTGGCGACGGTGAAGGCGTCGTAGCCGCCCTGCTCGATCACGTCGAGCGCCGCGTCGGTGATCGCCTGCCGAGAAAGCACTTTCGTCGACGGCCGGCCGGCGCGTCGATGCGTCCCCTCTCCCACGCCGCTCCCCTTCGCCTCACGATTCCGGCCACGAATTGCCGCGAAGGTCTTCTCCTCGCGCCTCGATGAGGTTACAGTGTGATGCGACACATATGAATGTCGTTCATTTTCTCGAAGGGGAATCCCATGAAATCCATCGAGCGTGACGTCGTCGTCGTCGGGGCGGGCCCGTCCGGCCTGACCGCCGCCTACCGCCTCCGGCAGGCGGGCCTGCGGGTCGCCGTCCTCGAAGCCCGCGACCGCGTCGGCGGCCGCACCTGGACCGACACGATCGACGGAGCGATGCTCGAGATCGGCGGTCAGTGGGTGTCCCCCGACCAGACCGCCCTGATCGCGCTCCTCGACGAACTGGGCCTGCGCACGTTCTCCCGCTACCGCGAGGGCGAAAACATCTACCTCGACGCCGAGGGCCGGCCCGTCCGGTACCGCGGCGAGATGTTCCCCACGTCCGAGCACACCCGCGCCGAGATGGACAAGCTGATCGCGCTGCTCGACGAACTCGCCGCCGACATCGGCCCCCAGGAGCCGTGGGCGCATCCGCGGGCGCGGGAACTCGACACCGTCTCCTTCCACCACTGGTTGCGGGCCAACTCCGACGACGAGGAGGCGTGCAACAATATCGGGCTGTTCATCGCCGGGGGCATGCTCACCAAGCCGGCCCACGCGTTCTCCGCGCTGCAGGCGATCCTCATGGCGGCCTCCGCGGGCTCGTTCAGCAACCTCGTGGACGAGGACTTCATCCTCGACCAGCGTGTCGTGGGCGGCATGCAGCAGGTGTCGCAGCGGCTCGCCGAAAAGCTCGGCGACGACGTCTTTCTCGACAACCCGGTCCGGACCCTGCACTGGTCCGAGGGCGAAGAACCGGGCGCGCCCGGGCACGTGCGGGCGGTGGCCGACGGCGTCACCGTCGATGCCCGGTTCGCCGTGCTGGCCGTGCCACCGAACCTGTACTCCCGGATCTCCTACGTCCCGCCGCTGCCGCGCCGCCAGCACCAGATGCACCAGCACCAGTCCCTCGGTCTCGTCATCAAGGTGCATGCCGTGTACGACACGCCGTTCTGGCGCGAGGACGGCCTGTCCGGCACGTGCTTCGGCGCCGGGGCGCTCGTCCAGGAGATCTACGACAACACCAATTTCGAGGATCCGCGCGGCACCCTGGTGGCCTTCGTGGCGGACGAGAAGGCCGACGCCGTCTTCGAACTCCCCGCCGAGGAGCGCAAGGCCGCGATCCTCTCGTCCATGGCCGGCTACCTCGGCGAGAAGGCGCTGAGCCCGGTCGTCTACTACGAATCCGACTGGGGCTCCGAGGAGTGGACCCGCGGAGCCTACGCGGCGAGCTACGACCTCGGCGGCCTGCACCGCTACGGCAAGGACCAGCTCACCCCCGTCGGTCCGATCCTCTTCTCGTCGTCCGACCTCGCCGCGGAGGGCTACCAGCACGTCGACGGAGCCGTGCGCATGGGCGAGGACACGGCCCGGCGCATCCTCGGCGCCCTCGGCTCCCGCTCGGCCGCGGCCGCGGTGGCCGGCGCCCCGGCACGCTGACCGTCCCTCGCGGCCCGACCGCCGCGAAACCGAAGAACCTGTTTTACACCACTTTTCACGACTCCTTCGGCGCGCCCGTCGCGGCGCCCGACGCGCTCACAACGACGTGAGCGTTCCGGTCGCGGCGGCGCCGCCCCTCCGGCGGCGCCGCCGGCTTCCGAGCTTGCGCTCCCACCCCGCCGCCGGACCCCTGGCCGGGCACCCGCGGCGCGGCCCACACTGATCACCAGAGATCCCTGCCCCTCCCACCCGGCCGGGCAGGCTTCCGAGAGGACCCCCCATGACCGACATCCGCGAGAACTACATCGACGGCGCGTTCGTGCCCTCGACGGCCACGGAATCCCTGCCGCTGATCGACCCGGTCGACGAGTCCCTCGTGGGCTCGATCCCGGTGTCGACCGACACCGACGTCGACGCCGCGGTGGCGGCCGCGCAGCGCGCGTTCCGGAGCTGGGGCAGGACCACCCCCAAGGAACGCCAGACGGCGCTGCTGAAGCTCGCCGACGCCCTCGAGGAGCACTGCGACGAACTCGTCGAGGCCGAGTGCCGCAACACCGGCCAGCCGAAGTCCATGATCGCGGACGAGGAGGTCAAGGTCGGCGCGGATCAGCTGCGCTTCTTCGCCGGCGCGGCCCGCCTGCTCGAGGGCAAGGCGGCCGGCGAGTACATGGAGGGCCACACCTCCTACGTGCGGCGCGAGCCGATCGGTGTGGTCGGCCAGGTCACGCCGTGGAACTACCCGCTGATGATGGCGCTGTGGAAGATCGGTCCCGCGCTCGCCGCCGGCAACACGATCGTGCTCAAGCCCAGCGACACCACCCCGGACAGCACGCTGGTGCTGGCCCGCCTGACCCAGGGCATCCTGCCCGACGGTGTCTTCAACGTCGTACTCGGCAACGCCGCCACCGGGGCCGCCCTCGTCGACCATCCCGCGCTCGGCCTGGTGTCGATCACCGGCTCGGTCCGCGCGGGCATCGAGGTGGCGGTCTCCGCGGCCCGGCAGCTCAAGCGCGCCCACCTCGAACTCGGCGGCAAGGCCCCCGTCCTGGTGTTCGACGACGCCGACGTGGCCAAGACCGCCGAGGCCGTCGCGGCGGCCGCCTTCTTCAACGGTGGCCAGGACTGCACGGCCGCCACCCGGGTACTGGTCCACGAGTCCATCCACGACGACCTCGTCGACGCGCTGGCGCGCCAGGCCGAGCAGCTGCGACCGGGCCGGCCCGACGACCCCGACGCCTTCTACGGCCCGCTCAACAACGCCCAGCACTTCCAGCGCGTCACCGACAAGATCGCCGCCCTGCCCGCCTCGGCGACGATCGTCACCGGCGGCATGCGCGCCGGGGAGAAGGGCTTCTTCTTCGAGCCGACGATCGTCACCGGCGTGGACCAGCACGACCCCATCGTGCAGGACGAGACGTTCGGCCCGATTCTGACGGTGCAGTCCTTCGCCACCGAGGACGAGGCCGTCGCCCTGGCCAACGACGTCCGCTACGGGCTCGCCGCGAGCGTGTGGACCCGCGACCACGGGCGCACCCAGCGCCTGTCCGCCGCGCTGGACTTCGGGGCGGTGTGGATCAACTGCCACATTCCGCTCGTCGCGGAGATGCCCCACGGCGGATTCAAGCACTCCGGCTACGGCAAGGACCTCTCCGCCTACAGCGTCGAGGACTACACCCGCATCAAGCACGTGATGAGCACCCACGACTGACCTTGCGCGGCCCCACCGCGCCGTCGCCGGAGCCGGCACCCCCCCGGCTCCGGCTTCCCTACCGGATCGGAATCCCATGAGACTGGTTGTCGGATACCTCGCCACCCCCAGCGGCGCGGACGGGCTGGCGCTCGGCGTCCAGCTGGCCCGCAGCCTGGGCGCCGAACTCGACATCTGTATGGTCCTGCCCCCGGATCGCCCGGTGCCCTCCCGGGCACCCTCCGAGCCCGGGTACGAGGACGTCCTCGCCGGAACGGGCGAAGCGTGGCTCGCCCAGGCGGCGGCCACGGTGCCTGACGACGTGCGGGCACACACCCACCTGAGCTTCCACGAGTCCTTCGCGCAGGGCCTGCTCGACGAGGTGGCGCGGCTCGGCGCCCGCGCCGTCGTCGTCGGCGCCGCGGGCGACGGGCTCCTCGGCCGGCACTCCATCGGCACGGTGTCGTCCGAGCTGCTGCATTCCGCGCCCGTGCCGCTGGCCCTGGCACCGCGGGGATTCCGGCACTCCGCCGCCCCCCGGATCCGCGAGGTCACGTGCGCTCTCGGCACCCGCACCGGAGCGGACGTCCTGCTCCGGACCGCGGTGCGCGCCTGCGAGCACATGCGCACGCCGCTGCGGCTCGTCTCGCTCGTCGCGTTCGATCCGCACGGGGTCGGGCGCGGCGCGCATCCGTCCCACGAGCACGTGCTCGAATCGGCGCGGGCACATGCCCGGTGCGTCCTGGACACCGCACGCGCCCAGCTCCCCGACGACTTCCCGGTCGCCTCCCTCGTCGCGGACGGTGCGACCGTCGAATCGGCGGTGGCCACGCTGGAGTGGCGCGACGGCGACGTGGTGATGGTCGGCTCGAGCCGGCTCGCCCAGCCGCACCGGCTCTTCCTGGGTTCGACGGCAGCGAAGATGCTGCGGGTCGTTCCGGTGCCCATGGTCGTCGTTCCCGCACACGACCCCGAGAACAGTGAGTAGGCCCGCCATGACGAATTCGCTTCCTCCCACCCGGGTTCGAGAGGCCGACCCGGTGTTCACCCCCGGCGACGGCGTCGTGCCGAAGGGCCTGGCCGCCGGCAGGATCGGCACGTTCGCCGGCGCCGTCCTGGGCATCTCGTCCGTCGCGCCGGGATACACGCTGACGGCGAGCATCGGCCTGATCGTCGCGGCCGTCGGGCTGAAGATGCCGGCGATCTTCATCGCCGGGTTCATCCCGATGTTCCTCACGGCGTACGCCTATCGCGAACTCAACTCCGAATCACCGGACTGCGGGGCGTCGTTCACGTGGTCGACGAAGGCCTTCGGCCCGTATGTCGGGTGGATGTGCGGCTGGGGCATGGTGATCGCGACGATCATCGTGCTGTCCAACCTGGCCGCGATCGCCGTCCAGTTCTTCTACCTGTTCCTCGCCCGCATCACCGGAGACTCCGCGATCGCGGATCTTCCCGGGAACAAGTTCGTCAACGTGGGTACGACCCTGGTGTTCATCGCGATCTCGACATGGATCGCGAGCCGCGGCATCACCACGAGCGAACGCGTCCAGTACGCGCTCGTCGGCTTCCAGATGGTGCTCCTGCTCGCGTTCGCGGTCGCGGCACTCGTGCACGTCGGCGCGGGCGACGCGCCCGCCGGACTGTCGCTCGACGCCGCCTGGTTCGACCCGTTCCACGGGCTTGCGATCGGCGCCTTCGTGATCGGCGTGACCGGCTCGATCTTCGCGTTCTGGGGATGGGACACGTGCCTCACCCTCGGGGAAGAGTCCCGGGACCCCAAGAAGACCCCGGGCCGGGCCGGCCTGTTGTGCGTGGCGACGATCCTGCTGACCTACCTGCTGGTGTCGGTCGCGGCGATGATGTATGCCGGTGTCGGTACGACGGGTCTCGGGCTGGGCAATCCCGACAACTCCGAGAACATCTTCGGCGCCCTCGCCGACCCGGTCCTGGGCCAGTGGGGCGGCCTGCTGCTCTTCCTCGCCATCTTCGTCTCGTCGGTGGCGAGCCTGCAGACCACCTTCCTGCCGGCGGCGCGGACGATGCTCGCGATGGGTGCCTACGGCGCGTTCCCGCGCCGACTGGCCGCGGTGCATCCCCGCTTTCTGGTGCCGTCGTACGCGACGGTCGTCGCGGGGGTCGTCACCGCGGTGTTCTACGCCGGCGTGACGTTCCTGTCCGAACGCACCCTGCTCGACACCATCGCGGCGCTGGGCATCATGATCTGCTGGTACTACGGGATCACCGCGTTCGCGTGCGTGTGGTACTTCCGCGGACGTCTGTTCACCAGTGCCCGCAACGCCGTGTTCCGGTTCGTCTTCCCCCTGTCGGGCGGGATCATGCTCGCCGCCGTCTTCGCGATCTCGGTGGGCGAGAGCATGAATCCCGACAACGGCAGCGGCGCCGAGATCGGCGGCGTCGGGCTGGTGTTCTTCCTCGGCTTCGGCATCCTGCTGCTCGGCGCGGTCCTGATGCTGGTGATGCGGGTGCGCAATCCGCAGTTCTTCCGCGGGGAGACCCTCACACGCAGCACCGCCGCGCTCACCGGGGAGACGGACGTGTTCACCACCGACCGCGGTTGAACCCGGACCGCACCGACCACCGCGCCGACGCCGGCCGGGCCGTTCAGGCCCCGGCCGGCGTCTGTACGACCAGGCCGGCCACCAGTGCGCGCAGGCCGAATTCGAAGGCGGCGTCGGCCCGTTGCGGATTCGGGCAGGCGGTCTGCAGTGCGGCGCGCATCGCGTCGCCGGTTTCGGGGACGTTCGCCCACACCACCTCGGGCGCGGCGAGGTCGAGCGCCGAGCCGAGGACGAAGCTGTCCACGGTGGTGATGGCATGCAGCACCTGCGCGGGCGTGAATCCGGCATCCGTGAAGGCCTGCGCCAGAGCGTTGTAGAGCCCGAACGCGACCGGCGACTGCACGGTCTGCGCGGTGAACAACGGGATCAGCCGCGGATGCGCGGCGTAGGCGCGACGGTACTCGCGGGCGAGGGCGGCGACCGTCTCGGACCAGTCGCCGGCCGGTTCGCCCACGACGATGGTGGACATGATGCGCGCCCGCATGGCCTCGACGATCTCGGCGCGTCCCGACACGTGGTTGTACAGCGACGACGGCCGCACCTTCAGCCGCTCGGCCAATCCCGGCATGGTGAAGTCGCCCGCCGTGTCCACCATGTGAATCGCTGCGTCCGTGATGATTTCGGGCGACAGCAGCCGCTTCGGCGGTCGTGGCATACGAAAACTCCTCGAAATCGTCGTGGGCTCTTGCCCGGGACGCGCTCGTCCACCATACTTAACGAATCAAATTCGTTTTATCCCCCGGATCGAGCCGAGGACTTCCCATGCTCACCATCACCGCCACCACGCCGCCCGACTCGCTGTGCCGGGTCGACGCCCCCGATCGGCCACCGCTGCGCGTCGGACTGGTTCAGCACCGCTGGCACGACGACGAACGGGCGTTGCACGCCGAACTCACCGAGGGCATCGCCCGCGCCGCCGGACTCGGCGCGCGCGTCGTGTTCCTGCCCGAACTCACGTTGAGCCGCTACCCGGCCGACACACCCGGCGGCGCCGACGCCGCCCGGACCGCCGAGGACCTGCGGACCGGCCCGACCGTCGCCTTCGCCGCGGCCGCCGCGTCCGCCCACGGTGTGTTCGTACACGCGTCCCTCTACGAACGCGCCGACGCACCCGACGGCCTCGGCTACAACACCGCCGTCCTCGTCTCCCCCGCCGGCGAACCGGTGGCCCGGACCCGGAAACTGCACATCCCCGTGACCGCCGGATACTACGAGGACACCTACTTCCGGGGCGGTCCGGCCGGCGACCCGTATCCCGTCCACACCCCCGACGGCCTCGACGGCGCCCGCATCGGCATGCCGACCTGCTGGGACGAGTGGTTCCCGGAGGTGGCGCGAGCGTACTCGCTCGCCGGGGCCGAGATCCTCGTCTACCCGACGGCGATCGGCTCCGAGCCCGACCACCCCGAGTTCGACACCCGCCCGCTGTGGCAGCAGGTGATCGTCGGAAACGGCATCGCCAACGGCACCTTCATGATCGTGCCGAACCGGCACGGCTGCGAGGGAGCCATCACCTTCTACGGCTCCTCGTTCGTCTCCGATCCCTACGGGCGCATCCTGGTGCAGGCGCCGCGCGACGAATCCGCCGTGCTGGTGGCCGATCTCGACCTCGCGCAGCGCCGGGACTGGTTGTCGCTGTTCCCGTTCCTGACCACCCGCCGCCCGGACACCTACGGCTCGCTGACCGCACCGGTGGACGCGCACGCACCCTTCGGAGCCACGCGATGACCTGGCGCATGCCCGCGGAGAGCGAACCGCACGAGCGCACGTGGATGGCCTTCCCCACCGAGGGATACTCACTGGGCGACACCGCGGAGGAACACCACGAGGCCCGCGCCACGTGGGCCGCGGTCGCGCATGCCGTCGCCGAGTTCGAACCGGTCACCGTGGTGGCCGATCCCGGCCAGGTCGACGCGGCCCGCCGGTACCTGTCCCGCGACGTGGAACTCGTCGAGGCCCCGCTGAACGACGCCTGGATGCGCGACATCGGGCCGACCTTCGTCCTCGGCGACGACGGCCGGTGCGGCGGGGTCGACTGGGTGTTCAACGGCTGGGGCGCGCAGGACTGGGCCCGGTGGGACCACGACGCCCGGATCGCGTCGTTCGTCCTCGAGCGGGCCGGCGTGGAACGGGTCGCGTCGACACTCGTCAACGAGGGCGGTGGCATGCAGGTGGACGGTCTCGGCACCGTCCTGCTCACCGAGACCGTCCAGCTCGACCCCGGGCGCAACCCGCACCTCGACAAGGCCGCGGTCGAGGCGGAACTGCGGCGCACCATCGGCGCGACCTGCGCGATCTGGCTCCCGCGCGGGCTGACACGGGACCAGGAGCGCTACGGCACCCGCGGTCACGTCGACATCGTCGCCGCGATCGCGTCCCCGGGTGTGGTCCTCGTCCACGACCAGCGCAACCGGGACCACCCGGATTTCGGCGTCACCGCGCTGATCGTCGACCGGCTGCAGCGCACGACGGACGTGCGCGGCGAGCCGTGGCGCATCGTCCGGGTGCCGGCCCCGGCGACGGTCCGCGACGACGAGGGCTGGGTGGACTACAGCTACATCAACCATTACGTCGTCAACGGTGGGGTGATCGCCTGCCGCTTCGGCGACCCTGCCGACGACGAGGCCGCGGAGATCCTGGCGGCCGCGTATCCCGGCCGTCGCGTCGTGGGAGTGGACGCGCGGCCGCTCTTCCGCCGCGGCGGCGGCATCCACTGCATCACCCAGCATCAGCCGCGGTGACGAGCCCGTCTTCGCCGGCACGGTCCTGTGTCGGCGAAGACGGTTCCCGTGACCCGCCCTCGCCTCTACTGTGTCCTCGTGCCCGGCGTCCTCGTGCCCCGCGATGCCGCCGGTGGCCGACGGCGCGTGCGGGAGGTCCCTGTGACGGAGGAACGCTTCGACCCCGTGACGGAGGAACGCTTCGACGCCGTGACGGAGGAACGCTTCGCCCCTGTGACGGGCGAACGCGCCCGCGAGGAACGCATCGTCGGCTCGATCGTCGATTCGACCGGCATCTCGCGGGCGAAGGTGTTTCCCGGGCACCGGCTTACGTCGTTCGTCGAGTCGGGCGCGGGCGCGTCGCCGAGCTGGGCGGTCTTCTGTGCCGACGACCATCTGGCGTTCACACCGTCGCTGTCGGTGACGGGCGATCTCCGGCTGCGGATCGACCGCGACCGGCTCCGGCCCGTCGGGGACGGCGTCCAGTGGGCACCCGCCGGCCTGTACGAGCAGGACGGGACGCGGTCACCGTTGTGCACGCGCGGAGCGCTCGAACGCGTCGTCGAGGAGCTCGCCGCGGCCGGCGTGCAGGCCCGGGCAGGGCACGAGATCGAGTTCACGCTCTTCGAGGGCGGGCGCAGCGAATGGTCCGCATACGGTCTCGGTGCCGCCCTCGGGCGGGACCCGTTCGTCGCGGACCTGTTGCGCGCGGCCGCGCACGCGGGTCTGGGCATCGAACAGATCCACGCCGAGGCGGGCGCGCAGCAGTTCGAACTCTCCCTGTCTCCGGCAGCCCCCGTGGAGTCGGTCGACGACCTGGTGCTCGCACGCATCCTGATCAGTCGCACCGCCCGGCAGCACGGTCTGCGTGCGTCGTTCTCCCCCGTCCCCGTCGTCGGCGGGGCGGGGAACGGGGCCCACGTCCACGTGTCCTTCACCCGCGAGGGGCGGCCGCTCCTGTCCGGCGGCGACGGCCCGCACGGGGTGACTGCGGCGGGCGGCAGCGTCGTCGCCGGCATCCTGCGCGCGCTGCCCGAGTTCGGGGCGGTCCTCACCGGGTCCGTGCTCTCGCATCTGCGGCTGCAGCCGGGCATGTGGTCCGGCGCGTGGTGCTGCTGGGGGCTCGAGAACCGTGAAGCCGCGCTGCGGCTGTGCGCGCTCACGCCCGGGAGCCCCTACGGCGCCCACCTCGAGGTCAAGCCCGTGGACCCGTCGGCCAACCCCTACCTCGCCGGCGCGGCGATCCTCGGGGCGGCCCACGCCGGTCTCACCGACGCACTCCCGGTTCCGCCGGAGATCCCGGTCGATCCGGGCCGGATGACCGATGCCGAACGCGCCGAACTCGGGGTCCGCGTCCTGCCGACGGACCCCGACGGCGTGCTCGCCGCGCTCGGGTCCTCCCAGCTCGCGCAGCGCCTGTTCGGACCGTCGATCATGGAGGCCCTGCTCGCCGTGAAACGCTACGAGTTCGGGAAGTACCGCTCGCGGCCGCCCGCCGAACTCGCGGAACGGTTCCGCTTCGCGTGGACCGACTGACCGTGTCGCGAAGATCACGGTAACGGTCCTCTCCGAATCGGCGATTCACGGCCGTCGGCAATGGAGAGAACGGACGGCCATGCACAACCTCGAGTCGGTGGACCCCCAGGCGATCACACAGCCCATCGCACAGGTGCTCACGCCGGGCGATTCCGCGGCGGAGCCGGTCCGCCCGCCGGCGTCCCGGCGCGCAGCGGCCGCCCACTCCGCCCCGCCCGCCGCCGAGGTCCGGCGCGTCAAGCGGCTCACCTACGGCGACGAACCCCGCCGACGGTCGTTGCGGCCGGATTTCTGGTCGATCGTCGGCGCGCTCGCGCTCGTGCTGGCGATCGCGTTCGTCGTCGTCGCGCTGCTCGTCTCGGGAAACCGGCCCCAGCCGTCGTACCGGCCGAACTACGCGCCGTCCGGCCTGGGCGCCGCGCTGGTGCCCGCCGCAGCGGTGGCGTGACGGCCCGCGGCCTGCCCTTTTCCCGCTGAGCGGGATCGCCGCACCCCTGCGGGCCCGCCGGGGCAGGAGCATCGACCTGCTGACCGAGGAGGACAGGAGTGGATTCGATGAGTGAGTTCGAGGGCCGGGTCGCGCTGATCACGGGCGGGGCGCGGGGCCAGGGCCGCAGCCACGCGGTGGCGCTGGCCGAGCGCGGCGCCGACATCGTGCTGTGCGACCGGTGCGCCGACAGCCCGGTGGTGCCGTACCCGCTGGCCACGGAGGCGGATCTGGCGGAGACCGCGGAGGCGGTGCGCGCCACCGGGCGCCGGTGCCTGACCGCGAAGCTGGACACCGCGGACCGCCCGGCGATGGACGAACTCGTGGCGCAGGCGCACGCCGAGTTCGGCCGGATCGACATCGCGGTGGCGAACGCGGGCGTGTCGGTGGCCGCCCCGATCCAGGCGATGACCGAGGCGCAGTGGGCGGAGGCGATCGGCTCGAATCTGACCGGTGTCTTCAACACCGTCGGGGCGGTGGCGCCCGGCATGGTCGAGCGCGGCTACGGGCGGATCGTGACGATCTCGTCGATGCTCGGCCGCGCGGGCAACACCAACATGGCGGCGTACAGCGCATCGAAGTGGGGCGTGATCGGCCTGACCAAGAGCGCCGCGCTGGATCTGGCGCCGCACGGTGTCACGGTGAATGCGATTGCCCCCGGGAACATCTCGACACCGATGATCCACAACGACTTCCTCTACGGCCTGATGCGCCCGGATCTCGAGCATCCCGGCGCCGACGACGTGGCCCCGATCTTCCAGAGCCTGCACGCGCAGCCGGTGCCGTGGCTCGAACCGGCGGAGATCACCCGCGTGGTGCTGTTCTTCGCCGCGGAGGCCAGCGCCCACATCAGCGGCACCGTGCTGCCGGTCGACGCCGGCAACGCCGGGCGGGTAACCGGATAGGCGCCTGCGGCGCCGGTGCGTCCTTTGGGCCGCCAGGGCAGCCCAAAGGACGCACCGGGGGCGTCAGCCCCAGCGAGACTGGCCGCCGTCGAGGGGGATCGTCGCGCCGGTGAGGTATCCCGCGTCCTCGCCGACGAGGAAGACCACCGCCCGCCCGATGTCGGTCTCGGGGTCGCCGATGCGGCGCAACGGGATTCCCGCGCGGAACGCCTCCGCCTCCTCCGGGTTCCGGGCCATCCAGGCCTCGAGTCCGGGCGACATCGCGTGCGGTGCGATGGCGTTGACGCGGATCCCGTCGACGCCCCACTCGCAGGCCGCGGCGCGGGTCAGCGACCGCATGCCCTCCTTGATCGACCCGTAGACGCCGTAGTTGCTCGCGTCCCAGCGGACCGCCGCCGACGTGACGAGGTTGACGATCGAGCCGCCCCCGCGCTCCTTCATCACCGGGTAGCAGGCCCGCATCAGCCGCAGCGTCGCGAGCGGGCCGGTGGCGAAGGACCGCTCGTACTCGGCGTCGGTGAACGACAGCAGCGGGCCGGGCCGGCAGTCGTTGGCGTTGTTGACCAGGATGTCCACACCGCCGAAGTGCGCCACGGTGCGCTGCACCGCCGCGTCGACGTCGTCGGCGCTGCTGACGTCGCAGCGCAGCGCCAGCGCCTTGCCGCCGAATTCCTCGATCGCCTCGGCCGTCGCGACCACCTTGGATTCGGTGCGACCGGCGGCCGCGATGTGCACCCCCTCCTTGGCGAGCGCGAGGGCGATGCCCCGTCCGATTCCCTGGCCCGCGCCCGTGATGAGCGCGACCTTGCCGTCCAGCTTGCTCATGTCTCCTGCTCCGGTTCTCTCGCCGCATCGGAAGTCCTGGTGTCCCAGGCGTCCCGTCCACTATCCTTGACCAAGCACTTGCTTGTCCACGTCGGTTCCCGCTCGCGTCCACGAAAGGCGCGGGACAGCAAGCAGTCTCGAACCGACCCGAGTTCCAGAAAGGTAGCCACGTGCACCTTCCCAATCCCGTCGACCACACCGGTCGCGCCGTGATCGTCACCGGCGGCACCAAGGGCATCGGCTTCGTCGTCGCCGAACACTTCCTCGCCGCCGGCGCCGACGTCCTGGTATGCGCCCGCAACGAGCCCGGGTCGCTGCCCTCGGCCGGCGGGCGGAGCGCGGCGTTCCGGGCCGTCGACGTGCGCGACCCCGCCGACGTGGCCGCCCTGGTCGACGACGCCATCGCCCGGTTCGGCCGGCTCGACGTGCTGGTCAACAATGCCGGCGGGTCGCCGGACTCCGACGCCGCCACCGTCTCCCCGCGCTTCGTGGAGAAGATCGTCGCGCTGAACCTGCTCGCCCCGTTCTACGCGGCGCAGGCGGCCAACCGGGTGATGCAGGAGCGGCCCGAGGGCGGCTCGATCATCAACATCGGCAGCGTCTCGGCACACGATCCGCAGCCCGGCACCGCCGCGTACACCGCCGCGAAGGCCGGCCTGCTGGGCCTGACCAAGGCCCTCGCCCTGGAATGGGCGCCGAAGGTGCGGGTCAACCACATCACCACCGGCCTGATCCGCACCGAGGGCGCGGCCTCGGTCTACGGCGACGACGGCGGCGCAGCGGTGACCCGCACCCTGCCGATGGAGCGGATGGCCGTGCCGTCGGACATCGCGCGCGCCTGCCTGTTCCTCGGCAGCGACCTCGCGTCCTACGTCAACGGCGCCGACCTGGCGGTCCACGGCGGCGGCGAGTACCCGGCCCGCTATATGGCCCTGCACGGCAAGTGACGCGTGGACCGGTGCCCGGGCGCCGTCCCACGACCTCACGCGAACGACGCGCGCGCCCCCGAGATCACGGCCTGCCCGTCCGCGGCCACCTCGAACACGGCGTCGTCGCGTCCGCCCCACACCCGCAGCTCGGCGACGTCGCCGGGGAACACCGGCGCCGCGAAGCGGCCCTGCAGTTCGGTCAGGTCCGCCGGATGCGCCCCGAGGAGCCGGGCCAGGGGCAGGGTCGCCGCCGCCAGGGTGCACAGCCCGTGCATGATCGGGCGCGGCTGACCGATCCGCGCGGCCGCCTCCGGATCGATGTGGATGTGGTGCCGGTCGCCGGTGAGCCGGTAGAGCGCGGCCTGGTTCGCGGCCGTGGCCAGTTCCCCGGTCAGCTCCGGCTCGCCCTGCGGCGCCCCGGGCTTCGACGGGCCGCGCTCGCCCCCGAAACCGCCCGCGCCGGGCGCGAAGATCGACCAGGTCGCGACGAAGTACTCGCACTCGACGCGGACCTCGAACACGGCCGCGGCCCCCTTGTCCCACACCTCACCCACCGACGCCCGCAGCTCCACCTCACCGCGACGCGGCAGCGGGGCCAGCACGGTCAGCTCCTGCGAGCCGTGCAGCGCCGTCGTCGTGTCGAACGCGCCGCGCGAGCCCAGCTCGTCCGGTGCCCACTGGGCCAGGGTCAGCGCGAACGTCGGCAGCACTCGCAGCCGGTCCTCGAGCACCAGGTCCAGGTCGGTGGCGGGCTGGGCACCGACGGCGAGCGCGTAGAGGATCGCGTCGCGCTCGTCGTAGGACACCGTGCGGGTGCCGAGGTCGGCTCCGCGCCACGCGCCGGCCTTCTGCTCCACTGCCGTCATTGTCGAATCCTTCCGGGATCAGGCGGCACCGAGGATCAGTCCGGACGTGGGAACCGCGGTTCCCGCCGTGACGATCACGTTCTCGACGCCGTCGGGTTGATTGGTGGAGGTGCCGCGCACCAGGCGGACCGCCTCGGCGATGCCGTTGACACCGTGCAGATACGCCTCGCCGACCTGGCCGCCGTGGGTGTTGCTCGGCAGCCGGCCACCGATCTCGAGGTTGCCCTCGCGGACGAAGTCCTTGGCCTCGCCGACGCCACAGAAGCCGAGTTCCTCGAGCTGCGGCAGCACCAGCGGGGTGAAGTGGTCGTAGAGGATCGCCGCGTCGATGTGGTCCGGACTCAGTCCGCTCTGGCCGTAGAGTTGGCGGCCCACCAGTCCCATCTCAGGGATGCCGGTGATGTCCGGACGGTAGTAGCTGGTCATCATGTGCTGGTCCTTGCCGGAGCCCTGCGCGGCCCCCTTGACGAGCACGGGCCGGTGCCGCAGGTCCCGGGCGCGTTCCGCCGAGACGACGACGAGGGCCTGACCGCCGTCGGTCTCCTGGCAGCAGTCGAGCAGGTGCAGCGGCTCGGCGATCCACCGCGAGTTCTGATGGTCCTCGAGCGTGATGGGCTTGCCGTGGAACCACGCGGCCGGGTTGTTCGCGGCGTGCTTACGGGCGACGACGGCGACCCGGCCGAAATCCTCACTCGTGGCACCGTACTGGTGCATGTACCGGCGGGCGAACATCGCGACCCATTGAGCGGGAGTCGCCAGCCCCTGCGGGGTCAGCCATGCGTAGGCCGCGCGGTCGGCGGTCGAATCCATCGGCCGGTCGTGCTGGCCGAGACCGAACCGGATACCGGAACGTTCGTTGAACGCGCGGTAGACCACGACGACCTCGGCGACGCCCGTCGCGACGGCCATCGCGGCCTGCTGCACCGTCGCGCAGGCGGCGCCGCCGCCGTACCCGATGCGGGAGAAGAACTTCAGTTCCCCGAGCCCGCAGTTGCGGGCGACGAGGATCTCGCCGTTGGTCTCCATCGTGTAGGTGGCCAGTCCGTCGACCTCGGACGGGTCGATGCCGGCGTCGGCCAGCGCCGCGACGACGGCCTCGCACGCGAGCTGCAGCTCGGAGCGGCCGGACTTCTTGGAGAACTCGGTGGCGCCGATGCCGACGATCGCGGCGGCACCCGAGAGCGGGCTGACAGCCATCAGGCGTCCTTCCCTTCGCTCGAGGGGTACGCGACGGTGACGGTTCCGGAGAGGTGGTTGCCGAGGCTGTTCGCCCCCTGGATCTTCACCTCGACGAGGCCGTTCTCCTTCGAGACCACCTGGCCGGTCATGGTCATGGTGTCGCCCGGGTAGTTCGGGGCGCCGAGACGGATCTGCACGCGGCGCACCGTCGCGAAGGGGCCGGCCCAGTCCGTCACGAACCGTCCCGCCAGCCCGTTGCTGGTGAGGATGTTCATGAACACGTCCTTGGATCCGCGCTCGCGCGCCAGCTCGGGGTCGTGGTGCACGTCCTGAAAGTCGCGGGTCGCGAGCGCCGTCGCGACGATCAGCGTGCGGGTGAGCGGGATCGCGAGTTCGGGCAGCACCTCGCCGATCTCGATGTCGTCGTAGCTGCGGCCCGTGGACACGGTGACGGTCACGCGACCACCTCGACACCGGCGGCGAGCTGGGCGCCCAGGCGCGCCAGATCCGACGCGGAGCCACCGAGGGTGGCGCCGATCTGCTTGCCCCACAACAGGTGCCGATGCACCGGATAGTCGGTGTCGACGCCCATGCCGCCGTGCACGTGCGTGGTGCGGTGCACCACGCGCTGGCCGCCGTCGGTGGCCCACCACTTCGCGACGAGCACCGAGGTGCCGGGGTCCTGTCGCTCGGCGAGCAGCCACGCGGCCTGCCACAGCGTCACGCGCATCGCCTCGAGATCGATGTAGCAGTCGGCCAGCTGGTGGCCCACGGCCTGGAACGTCGCGAGCGGACGTCCGAACTGCATGCGCCCGTTGAGGTAGGTGACGGCCTGCTGGACGGCACCCGAGCCGACACCGAGCTGGATCGCGGCGAGCGCGAGCTCGACGCGGTCGAGCAGCCACTGCGCGGCGGTGCCGTCGGGGGGCCCGAGCAGCTCCGCGGGAGCCGAGTCGAACGTGACGTTGCCGCAGATCTCCCAGGTGGTCGAGTGCGTCTGCTCGACGGAGACGCCCGCGCCGGCGAGATCGACGACGAACAGCGCGGCACCGGCCGGCGTGGTCGCCGAGACGATCGCGCGGGACGCGACGTGGGTGACCGGGACGACGGCCTTCGCGCCGGTCAGGGTCCACCGGCCACCGGCCTCCGTGGCGGTGGTCTGCGCGTCACCGGGGACGTAGGGGCCGAACTCCTCGAGACCGATCGTCAGGAACCGGCTGCCGTCGGCGACACCCGGCACCAGCGCGGCGCGCTGGTCGTCGGTGCCGAACTCGGCGACGGCGAGCGCGGCGAGCACCGACTGCCAGATCGGCACCGGGGCCACGTGCCGGCCCTGCTGCTCGAGCAGGACGTACAGCTCCGCCAGGCCGAGCCCACCGCCGCCGAGGTCTTCCGGCAGCGCGACGCCGAGCAGACCGGTGGTGGCGAGCTCCCGCCACAGCTCCCGGTCGAGGCGCTCGTCGCTCAGCTCGACCTGCTTGACCCGATCGATGCCGGCCTTGCCGGTGAAGACCTCGTGCGCGAGGCCGCGAATCGCTTCCTGCTCTTCGCTGAAGTTGAAATCCATCTACGAATCCTCCCGTGCGGCCGGCCGGAACGCGGGCAGCGTCAACTCCGGGTCGGCGTCGATCCAGTCCAGTTCCACCGCCATGCCGATCTCGACCGCGTGCGGTTCGACACCGGTCATGTTCGCGATCAGCCGGGTGCCCTCCTCGAGTTCGATCGTCGCGACGACGAGCGGGTACTCGAACCCGGGGATCCGCGGGTGGTGGTTGACGACGAAGCTGTAGACGGTGCCGCGGCCCGACGCGTCGACGGTGTCCCATTCGAGGGAGCGGCACCGCCCGCACATCGGCCCGGTCGGATGCCGCAACGTGCCGCACGCCACGCAGCGCTGGATCACCAGGCGGTGCTCCCTGGCCGCTTCGAACCAGAAGGCGTTGTCGGCGTTGATCGCCGGACGCGGGCGCAGGCCCTTCGGGGCGGCGGATTCCGAGCCGGGCCCGCTCTCGGGCTTCGGCTTCGGCGGCGCCGTGTCCTTCGGCCGGAAGCGCAGGGTGCGCCAGCGCTGGGTGGCGACGACCTCGCCGTCCCCGTTGCGGTACGTCTTGAGGGTGGCCACGAAGTGTCCCGCGCCGAGCCCGGTCTTCTTCTCCTCGGAGATCGATTCGATCACCTCGGTGAGCGAAACCCGTTCGCCGGGGCGCAGTTCGACGAAGAACTCGAAGTCCGAGTCCGTCGCGACGACGGACGTGAAGCCGGCGTCGTCGAGCGTGGCGATCAGGTCGGTCCACACCGGCGACGGGTCGTTGTTCGCCATCTTGTCGGTGAAGGTGCGCATCGTCCACACCTGCGTCATGAGCGCGGGCGCGACGGCGCCGGTGCGGCCGGTGGCGCGGGCGGCGTCGTCGTCGAGGTAGATCGGGCTGGTGTCGCCCATCGTCTCGACCCAGTGCCGGATCATCGGGGTGTTGACCGCGTCCGGGCCCCACGTCGTCGGCGTCAGGGTATGCCCCTCGAACGCCCTCAGCCTGGTCAGCAGTTCGCTCACTTGACCCTCTTCTCCCGCACCAGGCCCAGGCCCATCGTGCCGACCATGTCGCGCAGGACCTCGTTGACACCGCCGCCGAACGTGTTGACCATGCCCTGACGGGAGATCTGCTCGATCTGTCCGGCGAGCACGGCCCCCGGCGACTCGGGGCGGATCCGGCCGGCGGCCCCGAGGATGCCCAGCAGCGTCCGGTACACGTCGACGTGCGTCTCCGTGCCGTACACCTTGGTCGCGCCCGCGTCGGCACCGGAGAGGGTGTCGGCCGCGACGGCGGCGGTCATCTTCCAGTTCAGCAGCCGCATCGCCTCGAGCTTGGCGTGGGTGCGGGCGAATTCCTGCTGTACCCAAGGAATCTCGATGGCGCCGTTCTCCTTCGCCCAGTCCAGCACCTGCTGCCACAGCCCGTAGGTGCGGCCGCCGATCGCGGCGAGGCCGATGCGTTCGTGGTTGAGCTGCGCGGTGATCAGCGGCCAGCCGCCGCCGATCTCGCCGACGACGTCCCGGTCCGGGATTCGGATACCGCTGTAGTAGGTGGCGGTGACCGAGAGACCACCGACGGTGTGGATCGGCGACCACGAGAACCCGGGCGCGTCGGTCGGCACGATGAGGATCGAGATGCCCTTGTGCTTCGGGACGTCCGGGTCGGTGCGGCACGCGAGCCACACGTAGTCGGCCGTGTTCGCGCCCGAGGTGAAGATCTTGTTGCCGTCGACCACCCACTCGTCGCCGTCGCGCACCGCGCGGGTCTTCAGCGACGCCAGGTCGGTGCCGGCTTCCGGTTCGGTGTAGCCGATGGCGAAGACGATGTCGCCGGAGAGGATGCCGGGCAGGAAGCGGTCCTTCTGTTCCTGCGTGCCGTATTTCATCAGGGTCGGCCCGACGGTGTTGACGGTGACGAACGGGAAGGGCAGGCCCGCCCGCTGCACCTCGTCGAAGAAGACGAACTGCTCCTCGATGGAGCGGCCCTGCCCGCCGTACTCCGTGGGCCAGCCGATCCCCAGCCAGCCGTCCTTGCCGAGCAGCGTGACGACCTCACGGAAGTGCTCGCCGCCCACCCCCTGCTCACCGGCGCGGCGGCGCTTGTCCTCCGGCAGCAGCGACGCGAAGTAGGCGCGCAGCTCCTTCCTGAGCGCGACCTGCTCCGGGGATTCCTTCAGATCCATCGCGATTCTCCTAGCGACCGAATGTCGTTGTGACCTCGGACGCTAGTCAGCGTTGCCGTCGGCCGGGCGGCGCATCTCGGCCAGCGGGAACCGGCCCGGCGTCAGACCCGGCCGAGGCGTTCGGCGCAGGCGGCCATCTCGTCGACGACCTGGTTCAGCGACCCGGCCTTCGGCGAGGCCGACAGCACCATCCGGCCCGCGCCCAGCTTCCGGGCCCGGTCCATCCGCGCCTCGTCCAGGCGCGGCAGGGTCGCCCCCAGGACCAGCTCGACGGTGCCGGGATCGCGGCCCGCCGCCTCGGCGGCGCGGCGCATCTGCCCGATCGCGCGGTCGAGGTCCTCCCCCGCCAGGCCGAGCGGCTGGAACCCGTCGCCGAGCCGGCCGGCCCGCCGCGCGGCGGCCGCGCTGTGCCCACCGATGTACAGCGGCACCCCGGTCCCGCGGTGCGGCTTCGGCCAGCTGTGGGCGCCGCGGAACGTGAAGAACTCGCCGTCGAAGTCCACTCCGGCCGGGCCGGTGCCGGCCCACAGGGCGCGCATCACCGCGATCGCCTCGTCGGCGATCTTCCCGCGACGGTCGAAGTCGCCGCCGCACGCCTCGATCTCCTCCCGCATCCAGCCCAGTCCCAGGCAGATCCGCACCCGGCCGCGGGCGAGCCGGTCGAGGGTGGCCAGGCGCTTGGCCAGCACCACGGGATGATGGTTGGGCAGCACCAGCACCCCGGTCGCGAGCCCGAGATCGGTAGTGGCACCGGCGACGAACGACAGCAGCTCGAGCGGGTCGGGCAGCTCGCAGTTGTCGGGCAGGTGCGACTTGCCGGTCGGCGCATACGGGTACGCGCTGCCCGTGTTCGCGACGACGACGGAATGCTCGACGGCGGAGATCTCGTCGAACCCCAGTTTCTCGGCAGCGCGGGCGAATTCGAGGATCCACTCGGGTTCCCCGCTCTGGTCCAGCTCGACCGGCACCACCACACCCAGCTTCACGTGACGTCCGTCCTCTCGTTCCGCCGCTCCACCGCGGAAGCGGGCATCCTCTCGATCAGCGTCGGCGCCCATACGACCTTGCCCAGCAACCGGTCCGCGTCGGGCGCGGTCGCCAGCCACACCGCGGCGTCGGCGGGCACCGTGGCCGGCACCGCGTCGAACCCGGCGTCCTCCACCGCGCGGGTGCCGCCCCGGGCCCGCCCCGACTCGGTGACGACGAAACCCGGACTGAGGTTGAACGCCCGGACGCCGCGGGCGCGGTACTCGGCGTTGATCATCCCGGCGATCCGCGCGAACGCAGCCTTCGACGCCGCGTACGACAGGCCCCAGCCGCCCTCCCCCGGCGGCGCGGGCGGATCGATCGCGGCCGACCCGGACACCAGGTCGATCACGACGCCGCCGCCGCGGGCGAGCATGGCCGGCAGCACCGTCTGGATCAGCGCCAGCTGATGCAGGTAGTTGCCCTCGACCATGGCGGCGGCGTCGGCGAGATCGATGTCGAGGAGCCGGTCCATGTTGCCGCTCGTCTGTGCGTAGGCGTTGTTGACGAGCACGTCGATCCGGCCCCACACGTCCAGCACGCGGCGGCCCGCGGCCCGCACGGAGTCGACGTCGAGCAGGTCCATCGGGACGGGCAGCGCCCGCACTCCCAGTGCCTCGATCTCCGCGGTGGTGGTCTCGAGGCTGCCGGGCACGGCGATGGGTTCGTCGCCGTCGCGGCGGCTGCGGGGCGGCACGGCGCCCTGGCCCTCGCGGACCGTGCGGGCGGTGACGGCGACGTCGAAGCCCGCACGGGCGAACGCGAGGGCGGTCTCGCGTCCGATGCCGCGGCTGGCGCCCGTGACGAGGGCGACGCGGGTGCCGGGCATCGACTACACGCTCAGCAGCCGCTGCCGGCCGTGTGCGGCGAATTCCTCGTCCAGGGCGGCCTTGTCGGCCTCGCTCATCGCGGTGTACTCCGGCGCGCCGCGTCCCACCCACCGGTACACGGGCTCGGTGGTGTGCCAGCGCTGCGCCTGCAGCTCGCGCTTGAGGACCTTGTTCGAGCCGGTCACCGGCAGGTTCGTCGACACCCGCACGAACCGGGGAATCGCCTTCGAACCGAGATCGGCTTGGCCGGTGAGGAATTCGGCGAACTCGGCCGGGTCGAAGTCGGTGAGCGAGGCGACCTCGATCGACGCCATCACCTGATCGCCCGACCGCGGGTCCGGCACCGCGTAGACACCGGTGGTCACGACCTTCGGGTGCCGGCGCAGGACCCGCTCGATCATCAGCGCCGAGGTGTTCTCGCCGTCGACCCGGATCCAGTCGCCCTTGCGTCCCGCGAAGTAGATGAAGCCGGCCTCGTCGACGTAACCGAGGTCGCCGGTCCAGTACCACCCGTTGCGGATCCGCTCGGCGTCGGCGACGTCGTTCTTGTAGTAGCCCTCGAAGGCGCGGGCGCCCTCCTTGTTGATCATCTCGCCGATCGCCTCGTCCGGGTTGAGCACCCGGCCGTGCTCGTCGAGCACCGCGCGGGCGCACTCGGCGAACGTGTCAGGATTCACCACCGCGATCCCGGCGTGCGCGGGCCGGCCGAGCGCGCCCTCCGGCGCCGCCGGATCCAGCCGGACCGAACCAGCGCCCTCGCTCGAGCCGTACCCCTCGTACAGCACCGCGCCGAACCGGCGCACGAACTCGGCCTTGTCCTCCGGCGAGGCCTCGGTGCCGAAGCCCCGTTCGAGGCGGTTGTCGGCGTCGTCGGGCTGCTCCGGCGTGGCCATCAGGTACGCCAGGGCCTTGCCGACGTAGGTGAAGAACGTCGCGCCGAAGAACTTCACGTCGGGCAGGAACCCGGACGCGGAGAATTTGCGGGTCAGGCACACCGTCGCACCGTTGGCCAGGGCCGGCGCCCACAGCGCCATGAGCGCGTTGCCGTGGAACAGCGGCATGCAGCAGTAGTCGACGTCGTCGCGGTGGTGGCCGTACTTGGCGGTGTTCGCGTACGCCAGCCGGGCCAGCCGACCCTGAGAACACTTGACGGCCTTCGACATTCCGGTGGTGCCGGAGGTGAAGAGCAACAGGAACAGGCTGTGCTCGTCGACCCCGGCGGCGATCGCCGGCTCCACCCGGTGCGCGTCGATCCGCGCGGCGTACCCCGGGTCGTCGATCAGCAGGAAGCGGTCCTCGGCGAGACCGAGATCGAGGCCGCGCAGCTTCGCCATCCCGGCGGTGTCGGTGACGACGAGCTGGCAGTCGACGTAGCGGACCTCCGCCTCGAGCTCGGCCGCTCCCCGCGTGGGATTGATGCCGGCGACCGTCGCGCCGGCCAGCGCGGCCCCGCCGAGCCAGAACAGGAAGTCGGGAACGTTGTCGAGGAGAATGCCGATGTGGAACGGGCCGTCGGTGCGCAGCGCGCGGGCCAGCTCGCCGCGGGCCGCGCTCTCGCGCACCACGGCGTCCCAGGTCCAGTCCCGGTCCCGGGTCCGCACGCCGGGCCGGTCGTCCCCGACCCGGTCGAGCAGCATCTCGGCGATCGTGGCGCGCTGCACGCCGGCCTCCTTCGTCACGGCGGTGCCGGTGTTCACGGTGCTCGTCATCGCGGCGGCCCCGTTCACGCCGTCCGGAGCACGCAGTGGGTGCCCCCGTAGATGGCGGTCATGCACTTGTTGCAGTGGTTGCACAGCGACCGGGCGGCCTCGTCCTCCTGCATGCGGTTGACCAGATCCGGGTCCCGCAGCAGCGCCCGCGCGGCGGCCACGAACTGGAAACCCTCGGCCATCGCCTCGTCGATGATCGCCCTGTTCGTGATGCCCCCGAGCAGGACCAGCGGCATCTTCAGCTGCGACCGGAACTGCTTGGCATCCTCGAGCAGGTAGCCGTCGCGGTACGGGTACTCGCGCAGGAAGTGCTTGCCCACCAGCTGGATCCCGAGCTTCGTGGGCTGCGGCATCACGGCGGCGAAGTCACGCAACGGCGCGTCGCCCTTGAACAGGTACATCGGGTTGAGCAGGGAACTGCCGGCGGTGAGCTCGAGGGCGTCGAGCGAGCCGTCGGCCTCGAGCCATTTGGCCACCTGGATCGACTCGTCGAGCCAGAAGCCGCCGGGCACACCGTCGTCCATGTTGAGCTTGGCGAGGATCGCGATCTTGTCTCCCACGGCGTCGCGGACGGCGCGGGCCGCTTCCCGCGCGAAGCGGGCGCGGTTCTCGAGCGAGCCGCCGTACTCGTCCTTGCGCTTGTTGATCTTCGGGCTCAGGAACGAGCTGATCAGGTAGTTGTGCCCGAAGTGGATCTCCACGGCGTCGAACCCCGCCTCGACGGCGCGGCGCGCGGCCTCGGCGTGGCCCTCGGTGATGCGGGCGATGTCCGCCTTGGTCGCGGGCTTGCTGAAGTTCTGGGTCGTCATGCGGAAGGCGCGGCTCGGCCCGAGGGCGGGGGTACCCAGGTACTTGGCGGCGGCGACCGGTCCGGCGTGCCCGATCTGCGCCGACACCGCGGCGCCCTCGGCGTGGATCGCGTCGGTGAGCCTGCGCATGCCGGGCCGGGTCTCGTCGGTCCACTGCAGCTGGCCGGGCGCGGTGCGGCCGTCGGGGGCGACGGCGCAGTACGCGACCGTCGTCATGCCGACGCCGCCGGCGGCGGGCCGGCGGTGGAACTCGATGAGCTCGTCGGTGACGAGCCCCTTCGGGGTGAGCCCCTCGAACGTGGCCGCCTTGATGACCCGGTTGCGCAGGGTCAGCGGACCGAGCTTCGCGGGGGCGAAGGGATCGATCCTCGTCGTCGGGTTGTCGAGAAATGTGGACATGCGGTTGCTCCTCCGGCAGCGATTCTGCGCCGAACGTAGCCCCGGCTGTCGGGTGGATCACGGGAAGTCCCGCTCAGTGGTAACCACTTCCGCGGCCGCGATCCGGCATGAGAAATTGCAGTGGCACGCCTCACACGCGGCCGCGGCCGGGGTGGGGTTCCAGGTCCATCGCAGCAGGTGACACGGTATTCACGTGACACGAAGGAAAGGTCCCCGCATGACTGCGTCCGCAGATCCCCGGCTGTACCTCGACGAGGTCGTCTCCCGCCTCACCGGCCCGGGTGGCCGGTTCGAGATCGTCGAGGAAGAGGTGCTCGGCGCCTCGATGCCGGTGATGAAGAACCGCGGCAAGGCCGTCGGCGACCTGCTCGCCGACTCCCTGCGCTGGGGCGACCGGGACTACCTCGTCACCGCCGACCGCCGGCTGTCGTTCACCGAGCACGCCGCCGCGGCGTACTCCCTCGCCCACGCGTTGCGCGAGCAGTACGGCGTGGAGAAGGGTGACCGGGTCGCGATCCTGGGAGCGAACACGCCCGAATGGGTGATCGCGTTCTGGGCGAGCCAGGTACTCGGCGCCATCACCGTCGGCCTCAACGGATGGTGGGTGCCGCGGGAGATCGAGTACGGCCTGAAGCACAGCCGCCCGAAGATCCTCGTCGTCGACGCCAAGCGCGCCGCGGCCCTGGCCGACGTCGACACCAGTGGGATCACGGTCCTGACGATGGAGGAGGACCTGCCCCGGCTGATCGCGCAGTTCCCCGACGCCGTGCCGCCGCGCGTCGACATCGACGAGGACGACCCGTCCGTCATCCTCTACACCAGCGGCACCAGCGGCCGGCCCAAGGGCGCGCTGCACTCGCACCGCAACCTGCTCGCCGTCGTGGACTACCACCGGTTCAGCGACGCCCTGCTCGCCGCGTTCACCGGGCGGACCGCCGGCGACGACGTCCCCAGCGACCTGCGCTACCTGCTCACCTCGCCGCTGTTCCACATCGCGAGCCTGCACAACCTGGTGGTCCCGCGCCTGGCGACGGGCAGCGCCGTGATCATGCACCAGGGCTCGTTCGACGTCGACAAGGTGCTCGGCCTCATCGAGCGCGAACGCGTCACCAACTGGGGTGCGGTCCCCACGATGGCGTCGCGGCTGCTCGAGCACGACGACCTCGGCAAGTACGACCTGTCGTCGCTGACGGCGTTCGCGCTCGCGTCGGCGCCGTCGTCGATCGCGTTCAAGGACCGGCTGCGCGAGAAGGTGCCGTTCGCCCGCAACGCCCTCGTCGACAGCTACGGCCTCACCGAGTGCAGCACCGCCATCGCGGTGGCCAACTCCCAGGACCTCGAGGCGTTCCCCGGCACCCTCGGCCGGCCGATCATCACGGTGAGCCTCGAGATCCGCGACCCGTTCGGCGAGTGGTTGCCGGACGGCGTGGAGGGCGAGGTGTGCGTGCGCAGCCCGTTCGTCATGCTCGGCTACTGGGAGGACGAGGAGGCCACGGCCGCGGCCATCACCCCGGACCGGTGGCTGCGCACCGGCGACTACGGCGTCATCGAGAACGGCCGGCTGCGACTGACGGGCCGTCGCTCCGACCTGATCCTGCGCGGCGGCGAGAACGTCTATCCCACCGAGATCGAGCAGACCCTCGACGAGCACCCGGCGGTGCGCGAGTGCGCCGTGATCGGTGTTCCGCACCCCGACCTCGGCCAGGAGGTCGCGGCGGTCGTCGTCCTCGCCGACGGGGCGAGCGTGACGGAGGAGGAACTGCGCGAGTACACGGCCGAGCGTCTGTCGTACTTCAAGGTCCCCACCCGCTGGCGGATCACCTCCGACCTGCTGCCCCGCAACGCGACGGGCAAGACGGTGCGCCGCGAGGTCAGCATCTAGTTGCGCGGGGCGGTGCTTCTTGCGCGCGTTCTCACGCGCGCAAGAAGCACCGCCGGTCGCGGATGCGGCTACTGCGACCGGGACACGAACCCGGGATCCTCGACCGCCAGACGCTGGCGCACCGGCTCGGGCATCGTCGAGCACGAATCCTCGCTGGGCCGGTCGTCGGCGTGGTCGGCGGCCGAGTCCTCGATGCCCACCGACGCGACGATGTTCTCCCAGCCGCCCCAGCCGGCGAAGCGGGCGGGCAGATCGACGTTGGCGGCACCGTTGATATGGAACGCCGCGCTCGGGTACTGCGCATACGCGGGGGCCGCGACACCCCCGCCGGGCAGGCGCACGACGTCCTCCGGGTTGGGCAGCATGCCCGCGAGCTGCATCGCGTGGTACGGGTACATCTCCCACGGCGCGGTGTCGAAGTAGTACCAGCTGGCCGCACACACCCCGTACAGGTCGGGACCGAACTGCGCGTAGTTCAGGTACAGCTCCATGATGCGGGCGTCGGGAAGGGTGCTGCTCAGCAGGATCGACGGCACCGTCTCGACCGCCTTGCGGATCGCGCTCTGGTCGGGGGTGAAGAACATGTTCTTCGCGAGCTGCTGCGGAATCGTCGAATACGTCTGCTGCGGCGCACCCGTCAGATGGGCGCGGGCGCGGTCGGCGTAGTCGCCCCAGTGGAACGCCTGCGCACGAAGGCCCATCTGGTCGTCCTCGTGGGCGATCACCGAGGCGACGACGTAGCGGCTGACATGGTCGAGCGAGACGTACTGGTAGGTGACCGGGCCGTCGTCGATGCGCATGAACCGCGACGACGCCGGCGTCCACACCCGCAACGACGCGGTGGCCGTCAGCGCGATCAGCACGAGCGCCGCGACCGCGGCCCCGGCCCACTTCGCCCGCGTCGGCCACGGGTTGCGCGGCCGCTGCGCCGGCAGCGGGGGCTGCCCGGGCCGGGCGACGGGCGGCCACGGCGGTTCGGGCCGGCGGAATCCCGCGTATTCGGGCTCACGACGAGGCTGCGGCTCGGGCCGGCGAGGCCACTGCACCGCGGGGCGACGCAGGCGGGGCCCCTGCCCCGCGGGACGACGCAGCCGGCGCGGCTTCGGGCCGCGGTCCTGCGGTTCCCGGCGCACCGGCGCCTCGGGGGTCGCCGCCCAGGCGCGCAGGCGGGCGGCGACACACCGGGTGCACCGGCCCTCGACCCGCCGCTCGAACGGACCCACGATCCGGCCGCACGCTGCGCACCTGCCCGGCCTCATCGCTGCACACGCCTCCCGCTGATCACCGACACGACCCCTTCATCTTCGTCGCCGACGGTCACGGGCCGGTCTCGGGGGGTCGGGACCGGATGCTCAGTCCACCCGCGGCGCCCACTGGACGCCGTTGATGTGCGCGCCGCCGTCGACGAACAAGGTGTTGCCGGTGAGGTAGCGCGCACCGTCGCTCGCGAGGAACACCGCGACGGGTCCGATGTCGTCGAGCGGGTCACCGATGCGGCCCATCGGGTTGGCCTGCGCCGACGCCGCCGCCATCTGCGGGTCGGCCTCGGCCACCCGCCGGAACGCCTCGCTCTGCGCGCCGGGGCAGATCACGTTGCAGCAGATCTGCTTCGGCGCCCATTCCCGCGCCGCGGTGCGGGTGAGGGTGCGCAGCGCCTCCTTGGCGGCGTTGTACTGCACGGAGTACATGTGCGCGTTGACGCCGTTGAGCGAGCACAGGTTGATCACCCGGCCGGTGCCGTGGCGCTCGAGTTCCGGGAGGGCGCGCTGCATCGCCCAGAACGCCGCCATCACGGCCGTGTCGAATCCGGCGCGCAGCTGCTCGTCGGTCATGTTCTCGAACCGGGCGTACCCGGAGCCGCGCCAGGCGTTGTTGACGAGGACGTCGAGGCGGCCGAACCGTTCGGCCGCGCCGTCGACCGCGGCGTGGACCTGGGCCTTGTCGGTGACGTCGGTGCGCACGAAGTAGGCACGCGCACCCCACTCGTCGCGCAGCCACCGGGCGGTGGCATCGCCGGCCTGCTCGTCGATCTCGGCGACGACGACGTCCGCGCCCTCCCGCGCGTACGCCGCGGCGATGCCGCGCCCGATGCCCATGCCGGCGCCGGTGATCACTGCGACACGGCCGTCGAGTGCTCCCATGCGGATTCTCCTAGCGGGGACGCGGAACCGTCTTGTCGATGAACAGTCCCTCCACCGAGACGCACAGGTGCCCGTCGGCCGTCGTGATGCTGCCGACGGTGCGGATCTTGCGGCCGTCGACGGAGACGAGCCGGCCGGTGACGACGAGCGGCTCGAACAGCGGCGTGGGCCGGTGGTAGTTCGTCTCGAGCTTCGCCGTCATCCCGGACTTGCCGCCCCACGCGTTGGCAACACCCAGCACGTGGTCGAGGATCAGGGCCGACACCCCGCCGTGGACGCACCCGGGCGGACCCTGGTACGGCATCGTCAGCGTGACCGTGCCCCGCACCGAGCCGTCCTCGAGGCCCTCGAGGACCAGGGGCGGGGCGATGGCGTTCTCAGGCCCGGTGACGGGGTCGTGCCGGGTGACGCCCTCGCCGTTCCACATGTCGATCAGTCGTTCGGCGACCTCCGGGGCGTGTTCCTCGAGGTGGTCGGCGATGCTGTTCAGCTCCTCCGCGACCCGGTCGAGGTTGGCGTTGCCGCGGTCGGTGCGCAGCATGGCGTCGACGACGCGGCGCGCGGCGGCGGTCGCCCGGTCCACCGGCGCGTCCTGCGGCGCCGAGGTCAGCACCGTGCCGTGGGCGTGGGTGGCGGCTGTGGGATGGGTTCCGACCTTCACGGACGCACCTCCATGACGGCGTGGGTGAGGACGGGGGCGCCGTCGCGCTCCGGGCAGGTCGCCAGCAACGTCAGCCGGTCGCCGTCGCGCCAGACGGCGGTCTCGAGGGTCTCGCCCGGGAACAGCGAGCCGGCGAACCGCACCGAGTAGCTCTGCACCCGCGCCGGATCGCCGTCGAGCAGGCCGTCGACGACGGCCTTGCACACGATCCCGTAGGAGGCCAGACCGTGCAGGATGGGCCGGTCGAAACCGGCGGCCTGCGCGAACGCGGGTTCGGCGTGCAGCGGGTTCATGTCGCCGCTGAGCCGGTACAGCAGGGCCTGCCGCGTGCCGGTGGGCGAGACGAGGACGGTGTCGGCGTCGCGGTCGGGCACCGTGTGCGGCGTCTCCGGGCCGGGTTCGCCGCCGAAGCCGCCCTCGCCGCGGGCCCAGATCTGCATGCCGGTGGTCCACAGCGGCGCGCCCTCGGGGGTCGTCGCCGCCTGTTCGAGCACGATGACGGCGGCCTTGCCCTTGTCCCACACGTGCGCCACGCGCGACGAGATGTGCGCCGTCCCGGAGGTGGGGATGGGGGCGTGCAGCTGCAGCGACTGCCCGCCGTGCAGGATCCGGCGCAGGTCGATGTCGATGCCGGGCAGGTTCATGCCGACCGGTTTCAGCGCGCCGGCCGAGATGCCCTGGCCGGCCACCATCGCGAACGTCGGCAGCACCCGCAGGTCCTTCTCGTACACCCAGCGCAGCTCGGCCGGGTCGAGTCCGTCGCCGCCGGCGCCGAGCCCGAGGTGGTACAGCATGACGTCGCGGTCGGTCCAGACCGCTTCGCGCACAGTGGGTTCGGCGGACAATGCGGTCTTCGGGTCGATGGGCACGGTCAGTTCTCCTTCTCGTCCGCGGTTCCGGTGAGGGTTCCGGCCCGGTACAGCGTCACCACGCACGCGCCGCCGAGCCCCAGATTGTGTTGCAGGCCCACACGGGCGCCGTCGACCTGACGGCCGCCGGCTTCGCCGCGCAGCTGCCAGGTGAGTTCGGCGCACTGGGCCAGTCCGGTGGCGCCGAGGGGATGGCCCTTGGAGAGCAGCCCGCCCGACGGGTTGACCACCCACCGGCCGCCGTAGGTGGTGGCACCCGACTCGACGAGCTTGCCGCCCTCGCCGGGGCTGCACAGCCCGAGCCCCTCGTAGGTGATGATCTCGTTGATCGCGAAGCAGTCGTGCAGCTCGATCACGTCGACGTCGTCGACGGCGAGCCCGGACTCGGCGAACACCCGGGCGGCGGCCGCTCCCGTCATCGGGGCGCCGACGACGTCGATCATCGAGCGGCTGTCGAACGATTCACCGGTGTCGGTGGTCAACGCCTGCGCGACGATCTCGACGGCCCGGTCCTCGAGGCCGTGCTCGCGCACGAACGCCTCGCTCACCAGGACCGCCGCGCCGGCGCCGTCGGAGGTGGGCGAGCACTGCGAGCGGGTGAGCGGCGCATGGATCATCTTGTCGCCCAGCACCTGTTCGAGGGTGTACTCGTCGCGGAACTGCGCGTAGGGATTGTGCACCGAGTGCCGGTGGCTCTTCACCGCCACGGCGGCGATCTGCTCGGCGGTGGTGCCGTAGCGCTCCATGTGCTCGACCGCGGCGTTGCCGAACAGCTGTGCGGTCATCGGGCCGGTGCCCCACTCGTGCAGGTCGGTCATGACCTTCAGGTGGTGGTCGAGGGTGGTGACCTTCGGCAGTTCGCCGGTGCCGGTCAGAGAGGTGCGGGTCATCTTCTCGAACCCGACGGCCAGCGCGACGTCGGCCTGCCCGCCCTGCACCCAGTCCCGCGCCGCCATCAGCGCCGTGGACCCGGTGGCGCAGTTGTTGTCGACGTTGACGATCGGGATGCCGGTCAGTCCCACCTCGTACAGGGCGCGCTGACCGGCGGTGGACGGCTGGAACACGTAACCGACGGCGGCCCGCTGCACCCGCCCGTAGCCGATCCCGGCGTCGCGCAGGGCGGCGTCGACGGCCTCGCGGACCATCTCGGGGTATTCCCGCGCGCTGCTCTCGATCTTCTCGAACTTCGTCATCCCCACACCGACGACGAAGACGCGACGTCCTCGACCTGCCGATGTCATCGCCGTGCTCACTTCCCGGGCTCGGGGTCGCGGGGCAAGCCGAGCAGGCGCTCCCCGATGATGTTGAGCTGGACGTTGGTGGTGCCGCCGGCGATCGACATGCACTGGGAGTTGAGGAACATCTGCGTCGCCGACCGGCGGTCCTGCGCGCCGAGCAGGGCACGCGGTCCGGCCCAGTCCATCGCGACCTCCCACACCTGCTGGATGTGCTCGACGCCGAGCAGCTTCGCGACCGAGGACTCGGCGCCGGGCTGGGCACCGGCCAGCGACCGCAGCGTGGTGCGCAGCGCCATCAGCCCGCCGGTCTGCGCGTCGCACAGCACCTTCCCGAGGACGGTGGCCTGTTCGTCGTCGAGCCCGCCGGGCAGTTCGGCGGCCAGGTCGAGCAGGGCCTCGCCGCCGGAGCCGAGGGACGAGTCGTGCGAGAGAGAGACGCGTTCGTTGGCGAGGGTGGTGCGGGCGAGCTTCCAGCCGTCGCCGGGCTCGCCGACGAGGCAGTCGTCCGGGACGAAGACGTTGTCGATGAAGATCTCGTTGAACAGCGCCTCGCCGGTGATCTCGCGCAGCGGGCGGATGTCGAGGCCCTCGCTGCCGCGCATGTCGACGAGGAAGTACGACAGGCCCTTGTGCTTGGGAGCGGAGGCGTCGGTGCGGGCCAGGCAGATGCCCCAGTGGGCGTCGCGGGCCATCGAGGTCCACACCTTCTGCCCCTGCAGGATCCACCCGCCGTCGACCTTGGTGGCCTTCGTGGTCAGCGACGCCAGGTCCGAGCCCGCGCCGGGCTCGGAGAACAGCTGGCACCAGACGATGTCGCCGCGCAGCGACGGCGGCACGAACCGCTCGAGCTGCTCCGGGCTGCCGTGCGCGATCAGGGTCGGCACCACCCAGTTGCCGATGATCATGTCGTGCGGCCTCAGGCTCGCCGCGCGCAGTTCCTCGGCGATCACCAGCTGGGTGACCGCGTCGGCGCCCTTGCCCCACGGCGCGGGCAGATGCGGTGCGGTGTAGCCCTTCTCGGCGAGGTACGTGGTGCGGTCGGCGCCGTCGACCGCAGCGGCGGGCGCGAGCTCGCCGCGCACCTCGTCCCGGATCCGCTCCGCCTCCGGCGGCAGGTCGATGCCGAGGACGCGGCGGGTGCCGCCGCGGGTGAGGTCGGTGACCCGCCGGTGCCACGACGCGGTGGAGCCGAGCAGGATCCGCAGCGACTGGGCGCGGCGCAGGTACAGGTGCGCGTCGTGTTCCCACGTGTAGCCGATGCCGCCGAGGATCTGGATGCAGTCCTTGGCCACGGCGAACGCGGCCTCGGGGGCTGTGGCGCCGGCGACGGCGGCCGCGAGGGACGCTTCGTCGGCGCCGGCGCCGCCGGGGGTCAGGGCGCGGGCGGCGTCCCACGCGCACACGCGGGCCTGCTCGGCGAGTGCGAGCATGCGTGCGGCGCGGTGCTTGACGCCCTGGAACTGGCCGATCGGCCGGCCGAACTGGCGGCGCACGGCGGCGTACTCGGCGGCGGTGCGCACGCACCAGTCCGCGATGCCCGACGCCTCGGCCGCGAACAGGGCGGCCGCGAGATCGGTGACGCGCTGCGGGTCGATCCGCAGCACGTCGTCGGCGCCGAGCGCGAGCCGATCCACCTCGAACTGCGAATTGCCGCGTACCACATCGTGACCGGGCAGGTCCTCGACGTCGACCCGGTCGCGGTGCAGCAGCACCCAGGCGCGGTTGCCGGCGTCCTCGGCCGCGACGAGCAGCACGTCGGCGGTGTGGCCGCCGAGGACGAATCCGGACCGTCCGGACAGGGTGGTGCCGGCCGAGCCGCGCCCCACCCGCAACGTGCCCGGGTCGAGGGCGACGCCGGCGAGCGTGGCACCGTCCGCGAGACCGGCGAGTTCGGCGGTGCGGCCGGCCTCGCGCAGCACCGCGGCGGTCAGCACGGTCGGCAGGAACGGGCCGGGCACCATCGACCGGCCCAGTTCCTCGATGACCACCGCGAGTTCGACCAGACCGAAGCCGGCGCCGCCGACCTCCTCGGGCAGGTGCAGCCCGAGCACACCGAGTTCGGCGAGCGAGCCCCAGAACGCGGGACGGGCGTCGGTCTTGGCTTCGACGGCCTGGCGCACCACGTCGGCGGTGACGTGGCGGGCGGCCCAGCCGCGCACCGCGTCGCGCAGGTCGCGGTCCTCGTCTGTCAGTCCAATGGTCATGTCGGCCTCGCGGATTCGATGGTGGTGGTCAGATGCGTTCGATGACGGTGGCGGTGGACAGTGCGCCGCCCGCGCACATGGTGACCAGTGCCGTCGACCGGTCGGACCGCTCGAGCTCGTGCAGTGCGGTGGTGAGGAGGCGGGCACCGGTCGACCCGACGGCGTGACCGAGGGCGATGGCGCCACCGTTGACGTTGACCTTGGACATGTCGGCGTCGAGCACCTGCGCCCACGACAGCACGACCGAGGCGAACGCCTCGTTGATCTCGACGAGATCGATGTCGTCCAGCGTCATCCCGGCCTTGCCGAGCACGTGGCGGGTGGCGTCGATCGGGCCGTCGAGGTGGTAGTACGGGTCCGACCCGACCATGCCCGAGGCAACGATCCGGGCACGGGGCCGCAGGCCCAGCTCCCGGGCGCGCTCGGCGCTGGTGAGCAGGACCGCGGCGGCGCCGTCGCTGATCTGCGACGCGGAGCCCGCGGTGTGGATGCCGCCCTCGACGACCGGCTTCAGCGCGGCCAGGCCTTCGGCGGTGGTCTCGCGCAGGCCGCCGTCGCGGCTGACGACGGTGGTCTCGCCGGTGGGCACGCCGTCGACGAGGACGGGCGCCTCGGTGGGGACGATCTCGCGGTCGAACCGGCCCTCGGCCCAGGCGGCGGCGGCGCGGCGCTGCGACTCGAGGCCGAAGGCGTCGGTGTCGCCGCGCTTGATGCCGCGGTTGGCGGCGATGCGCTCGGCGGAGGTGAACTGGTCGCCCATGTCGATGGTCCAGTCGTCCGGGTAGGGATTGCCGGTCTCGGGGGTGAGGGCCTGGCCGAGGAACACCCGGCTCATGGATTCGACGCCGCAGCCGATGCCGGCGGTGATCTGGCCGGAGGCGATGAGGCCGGCGACGATGTGAACGGCCTGCTGGGAGGAGCCGCACGCGCAGTCGATCGACGTGGCGGCCGTCGTGTAGGGCAGGCCGGCGTGCAGCCACGCCTGCCGGGTGATGTTGTTGGACTGTTCCCCGGCCTGGGTGACACATCCGCCGACGACCTGGCCCACCTGGTCGGCGGCGAGGCCGGCGCGCTCGAGGACGGCGCGCTGCGCGGTGCCGAGCAGGGTGGCCGGGTGCAGACCGGACAGGACGCCCCGGCGGCGGCCGACGGGGGTACGGGCCGCGTCGACGATGACTACGTCGGTCATGAGCTGGCTCCTCGGAACATGAGTGCTGGGCAGGTGTCGATGGGACGCGCCGGTGCACAGAACCGGAACGCGTTCACTTTTGGAATGTATTCCATTTCTTACGCCACGGCAATGGCCCATTTCGGACCCGATGCAGGTCTACGCCACACAGACAGAATAAGAATTCATTCCAGTTCTGGAGGCATGCCACGGTTCGAGACACGGGTGCGCGACCGGGGAGGTCAGACGGAGGGTGCCGGGCTCGCGTTCGCCGGGCTCGCGTTCGACAGGCCCGCGAGCAGCAGCTCACACGCCACCCGCAGGTCGGACTCCGCGTCGGGAACCGAGATCCGGCCGTTGAGACTCGACTGGATGATCCCGAACCACGCCTGCTCGAGGACCCGCACGAGCGTCGCGTCCCGTTCGGTGACGTACTCGAGCCCGGCCGCCCGATAGAGCACCTCGCGGAAGCGGTGGTCGATCTTCGCGACGTCGGGAATGGAGGTGGCCTTGGCGGTGCTCGTGGACTGAATCATCGCCGTCGCCAGCAACGGCCGTCGCCGCAGCGCCCGCGTCGCCCGCACGAGCGCCTCGTAGACGGCCTCCTGCGGGGTGGCGTCCGGGTTGGTGCGCTGGGCCATCCGCTCGCTCATCTGATCGATCTGATCGACCATGACCGCCACGAACAGGTGCGTCTTGGACGGGAAGTACCGGTACAGGGTGCCGATGGCGACGCCGGCCATCTTCGCGACCTCGTGCATCTGCACCCGTTCGAGTTCCTTCTCGGTCGCCAGGCTCGCAGCGGCGTCGAGGATGCGCCCGAACCGCGCGCGTTGCTCGGCGGACGTCGGCTCCGCGGCGTCCCGCGCTTCGGCAACTCTGGGCACGGGGGTCCTCCTCCGTCGTCTCGTCTCTGCGGCGATGCCGCGCCGCCCAGCATCCCGCGTTCCGCGCCGAGCCGCCGGAGATCTTCCGCTCAGTGGGACGCGCGCGTGCTCGGCGCACGAGAGGGAGGATACAGCGATCCCGGGCACCCCTCGTTCCAGCAGGTGGCGGCTCAGATCAGGTTGTCCTCCACCGGCAGGCCGAATGCGCCCCGTCCGTACATCGCGAGGGCGCGTTCGGGATCGTTGGCGACGTGCACGCTGCCCGCGTGTGCGTCACGCCACGCCCGCTCGACGGGGGTCCCCCGGCCGAGCGAGTTGCCGCCCGAGGTCTTGAACAGCAGATCGATCGCCTCGACGGCCCGCTCGGTGCCCCGCACCTGGTCTCGGCGCAGCCGCAGCCGCAGCCGCGTCGGCAGCGGCTGCCCCGCCACCGCCAGCTCGTACAACTCCCGGATGTTGCGGTCCGTCTGGAGGATCGCCGCGTCGATCTCCGAGGCGGCCCGGGCGACGGCGACCTGCGCGAACTGGTCCTCGGCGAACCGGCCCCCGCCCAGGCTCAACCGCACCCGGCTCCGCATCGCGCCCAGATACTGCTCGTAGCACCCGGCGACCGTTCCGATCACCGGCGCGGCGACGGCGGTGGTGAAGATCGCGGCGAACGGCAGCCGGAACAACGGTCCCGGGTTCACCGCGTGGCCGGGGGCCCGCAGCTGCGCCAGGTCGTAGTTGCGCACCGTGCGGTGGTGCGGCACGAACGCCTTGTCGACGGAGATCTCGTTGCTGGCGGTTCCGCGCATGCCCACGACGTCCCACACGTCCAGGATCCGGTAGTCGCTGCGCGGCACCAGGACGGTCATGAAGTCCACCGGCCGGCCCTCGGCACCGACGACGAGTGCCCCGAGCAACGCCCAGGTCGCATGCTCGCACCCGGACGAGAACCGCCAGTTGCCCGACAGCCGGAATCCGCCGTCGACCGGGACGAGTTCGCCGACCGGCGCGTACGACGAGGACAGCAGCGTCGAATCGTCCTGCTCCCACACGTCGTCCTGGGCCTGCGGGTCGAACAGGCCCAGGTGCCAGGAGTGGACCCCGAGGATCGACGTCACCCAGCCCGTCGACCCGCAGGCCCCCGAGATCTCCCGCACCACCTCGTAGAAGCGCACGGGGTCGCATTCGAGACCGCCGTACCGGGCGGGCTGCAACATCCGGAACACCCCCGCCGCGGCCAGGTCCTGCACGGTCTGGTCCGGCACCCGGCGCGAGTCGTCGACCGTCTGCGCGCGCTCCGCGATGGACGGCAGCAGTTCGCGCACCTTCGTCAGCACGTCGTCGGGCATCGGCGTCACTCCTTCGTGACCGGGGCGGGTACGGGCTCCCCATCGTGCGGCGCCGTCGCCGCGGCCCGCCGGAACGTGTCCCGGACAGTGGGATCGCCGCACCCCCGGTGACCGGCCTCACCTAGCGTCGATCCCACAGGTCGCAGGCGGCTGCCGTCCCCCGGCCCACCCGCGCACAGCACCGAGGTGCTCCATCCGATACGACATTTCCTCCGAAAGGACGGACGACAGTGAGCTCCAGCAAGTCCGACGACGTCGAAGTTCGCGAGATCGTGGCCGGTGCCGCGCCCACCCGGTTCGCCCGGGGCTGGCACTGCCTGGGCCTGTCCGAATCCTTCAAGGACGGCAAGCCGCATTCGGTCCACGCCTTCGGCACCAAGCTCGTGGTCTTCGCCGACAGCAACGGCAACCTGAAGATCCTCGACGCGTACTGCCGGCACATGGGCGGCGACCTCAGCCAGGGCACGATCAAGGGCGACTCGGTGGCCTGCCCCTTCCACGACTGGCGCTGGGGCGGCAACGGCCGGTGCACGTCGATCCCCTACGCGCGGCGCGTTCCGCCGATCGCGAAGACCCGCGCGTGGCACACCCTCGACCAGGACGGAATGCTGTTCGTCTGGCACGATCCCGAGGGCAACCCGCCGCCCGCCGACGTCACCATCCCCCGCATCGAGGGCGCGACGAGCGACGAGTGGACCGACTGGGTCTGGTACACCACCGAGGTCGACACCAACTGCCGCGAGATCATCGACAACATCGTCGACATGGCGCACTTCTTCTACGTGCACTACTCGTTCCCCACGTACTTCAAGAACATCTTCGAGGGCCACGTCGCGACGCAGATCATGCACGGTCAGGCGCGGGAGGACATGCGGCCGCACGCCGACGGCCAGCCGAAGCTCGTCGGCAGCCGCTCCGAGGCGGCGTACTTCGGTCCGTCGTTCATGATCGACGACCTGCAGTACAAGTACGAGGGCTACGACATCGACTCGGTGCTGCTCAACTGCCACTACCCCGTCACCGAGAACAAGTTCGTCCTGATGTACGGGATCATCGTGAAGAAGTCGGACGCCCTCGGCGACTCGGCCGACGAGACGGCCCGCAAGTTCGGTGACTTCATCGCCCGAGGCTTCGAGCAGGACGTCGAGATCTGGAAGAACAAGACGCGCATCGAGAATCCGCTGCTGTGCGACGAGGACGGCCCCGTCTACCAGCTGCGCCGCTGGTACGAGCAGTTCTACGTGGACGTTGCGGACGTCAAGCCGGAGATGACCGAGCGGTTCGAGTTCGAGATGGACACCACCCGCCCGGTGGCGGCGTGGATGAAGGAGGTCGAGGAGAACCTCGCCCGCAAGACGGCAACCGAGGAGGCGGCGACCAGCGATGCAGCCCCTGCAGTGCACTGAGTGCGGCGCCCGGGTTCTCGTCGCCAAGAACAGCTGGGAGCACACCTCCGTCCAGTGGAACGAGCAGGCGCGGTCCCGGTGCCCGGAGATGCGTGAGCAGGGTGGGCAGGACTCCCGGCCCGGGGCGCCGCGCCGCGGTTGCGCGAAACTCGCCGAGACGATCACGTGGGCCGCGACCGAAGGCCGCCTCACCGTCCTCGACGACACCCCGGTCCCGGGACCGATCGTCCAGTAAGTCAGCCGGAAAGGAACTTTCGTGATCGACGTCAAGCAGTACGGCCCCTGGGCCGTCATCGCCGGCGGCTCCGAGGGCGTCGGTGCCGCGTTCGCCGACGAGCTGAGCAAGGCGGGGCTGAACCTGGTGCTCGTCGCCCGCAAGCCCGGCCCGCTCGAGGAGACCGCCGAGAAGGTCCGCGGCAACGGGGTCGAGGTGCGCACCCTCGCGCTCGATCTGCTCGCAGACGACGCGGTCGAGCAGCTCCGTCAGGCGACCGCCGACGTCGAGGCGGGTCTGCTCATCTTCAACGCCGGCGCCAACAGTTACGGTCACGAGTTCGTCTCCGGCGACCTCGACGGCTTCCGGGGCGTGATCACCCTCAACATCGACCGGCAGCTGGAACTTTCGCACCTGTTCGGGTCGAAGATGAAGGAGCGCGGACGCGGCGGCATCATGCTGCTCGGCTCGCTCGCCGGCTACATGGGGTCCGAGCACCAGAGCATCTACGCGGCGTCGAAGGCGTTCAGCCGGGTCTTCGCCGAGAGCCTGTGGCTCGAACTCGCCCCGCACGGGGTGCATGTCGTCGAACTCGTCCTCGGTGTGACCCGCACCCCGGCGATGATCCGCGCCGGGCTGAACTTCGACATCCCCGGCATGCTCGTCGCCGAACCGGAGGAGGTGGCCCGGGAGGGCCTCGAACACCTCACCGACGGGCCGGTGTGGGTGGCCGGCGGCAACTACGACGCCGCGGTCAAGCGCAGCGGGTTCCCCCGCGACAAGCTCGTCCGGGGCGCGGCCGAGGCGATGCGCAAGCTGCTGAACAGGAGCTGACCGAACGGATTTCCGGGGCGTCGGTGTGAAAGCACCGCCGCGGGGGTACCTTACACACGATCGGGTCGGCCGGACTGCGCACATTCCATGACAGTCGGTCCACCGTCGACTTGCTGCGCAGGACGGCCGGCCCGATCGGTTCTCGTATCCGCACTGCCCACCCGCCGAGCACGGCGGGTGGGCAGTTCGTTTCTGTGCGGGTCGAGCGCCGGCCGGGTCGACGGCCGCGCCGGCGGGACCTGCGAGCTCGGTGCGTCGTCGGTAGGCGCGGACCGCCACTGCGTTCCGAGCAGAGCGCCGACGATCCTGTCCTGCAGGCGCACCGGGGTCATGGCGCAGCCGTAGCCGACGATCACCACGAGCCATGGCAGGTCGCGGCGGGCGCACCGCCGGGCAACAGCACCGACAGGTGCGTCACGAGCAGCGTCTCGACGACGCCGAGCAGCACGGCGGGAACCATGCGAGCGGGTGCGGCCCTCCCGCGGTTTCGATTGCGATGCCTAGTCGAATCTAACGCCCCGGGAGAGACCACTGTGAAGTCTGACGGAGAACTCATGGACATACACAATGCCTACGATCTGACCGGCTCGTACCGTGCCGCCGCGCAGCTGTGCGGCTGCTCGCACAACACCCTCAAGAAGGCCGTCGAGGACCGGGCTGTGGGTTTGCCGCCGACAGTGCGGCGCGCCCGGTTGATCGACGACTGGCACAACGTGCTGGAGGGGTGGGTGGCCGAGTCCCCAGCAGGATCCGCGGCGACGTCTCGCGCCGGCGGTTGCAGGCGCTCGGCTATACCGGCACCGACCGTACTCCCGGGCGAGCTGGCAGAGATCAAAACCCGATGGTGACTCGGCGATACACGGGTGCACCGCCCGTGGGTGACCGAACCGGGGTGGTGGCTGCAGTACGACTTCGGGGGACGGCCCGGTCGTGGACGACCGCAAACTGGTCCTGCTCGTCGCGTAGCTGGTGTGGTGGCAGTTCCGGGTGGTGCTCGTGTTGCGGGACCGGACCGCGGACTCACCGAGGCCGCAGAGCACCGAGCGGCAATTGCGGTGGCGATCGCCGAATTGGACCGTACCGATGCGCTGTTGACCGCCGTCGACGAACGCGTCGAGGAACTGGGTTCGCTGCTGAAATCGGTGGCCGGCAAAACGGTCGCGGCGCTCGATCTGCTCGAGTCCGAACCGCTCGACCCGCAGGCACACGCCTCCCGCCTCCAGCAGGCCCTGACACTGGTCGTCGCCGTTCGCGACATCGCCGCGACCCCGGTGGTCGACGAATCCGGCGAGCTGACCGAGCACAGCGCGACCCTGACCGTGCGCCACCGACCGATGACCAAGGAGACTCCCCATGCCTGAACCCAAGAAAGTGCCCGGACCGACCGTGCATGTCGGGGAAATGCTCGATCCCGCGCGGGGGCACTGTCGGCCGTCGACGGTTTCGCCGCCTTGAACCAGATGGTCACCGCCGCGCAGGACTGCCTCCGCCTCCACGCCCTCGAAACCACCAAACGGGCCCGGCTCAAGGCCTACGCCGACACGGAAGTCGCGCGGATCAAGGCAGCCGAGTCCATCCTCAAGGACTACTTCGAGCACGCGTTCGCGGACCGGCGTGCCACCTTCGACGGCCTGTTCACCCGACTCGACCAGGCTCTCGAGCAGGAGAACGCCGACGCCGTCAACGCGGTCCTGCGCGGCATCGTCGACGTCGCCCGCACCTCCCCACTGGCCGATCTCGGGGACCTCAGCCAGATCCGGGCCGCGCTCGACGACCCGGACCAGGTGTGGGAGCTGTAATCTTGATTCAGCATTCTGGTCCAGACTCGGGGCCCTGCGCCGCCTCCGACGTCGGAGCGGATTCGACCGTCCCCGATTCGCTGTCCATGCCTCGGGGCTGGGCGTCCTTGCGCGGCAGAGAGCAGTAGGTGAAGGTACCGCCGTACAAGCCGACCGAACATGATGGATAAGCACGATTATCCATCAAGATCGCGTCGGGAAGGGATGTGGAGGTAGGTCGCGTGTACGGGTGTCCGGCGCCGACGTGCTTCCGGTGCGGCCGCTACCTGAAACGACAACCACTCCGAGCGGAACCCGCACATGGGTGTGCACGGCATAAGACACAGGACCACGGTGCGCGTACTCCACCCGGCACCGCGCGTCGCCGATGCCGCCGTCGGAGCGACAGTCCGGCCGTCGACGGGAGCTTGGTGGACGGCCCGAGGGCGATGCCCCAGCCACGGATCGAGCGGCCGCATCGATCGGTGATATCGATGTGCAGGACATTGACAATGTGCGGATGGCCGGTCAGTCTGCGCGGCTGCGCGCTGTTCCCGAAGGAACCGCGCCCGATACTGCTCGTCGAGGTCGGCGTGAGGACCTTCACCGCCACCGTCCGGTCCAGCGAGGTCTGCGTGCAGCGGTAGACGACGCCGAAACCACCCCGGCCGATCTCGTGGGCATCCTCGAACCCGGCCGCCGCGAGCTCCGCCACGACCGAACCTGACACCTCACGCTGCGTCGCGGACGGATCGACATCGGCCATCGCTATGCCAATTCATCCGGACCGGGCACTACCGAGGAAGGCACGGCTGCTTACCTTTCGATGAGGTACCCCTACAGTATCGTCGACAGCGGGCACCCGACCGACGTCTCCATCAGATTGCATGACACCGGGAAATCAGATCGACCCTCGCGCGGCTCGCCCCTGCGGCCACGAGCCGGAGCCCGGCAGTGCCTCCGCGAAGCTCTAAGCCCCATCGCGCGCTAAAACGATGCGCCAGAAAAGGCCCCAATACTCCCGGCAATCCTCTCGTACACCTCAGGTATGGAGGTCGTCGAGCTTGGTGAGAACTTGCAGCATCACTTCGTCGGCACCACCGCCGATGGACGTCAGGGCCATGTCCCGAAGGAAACGGGCAGTCCAGGTTTCCTCCATGTAGCCGAGACCACCGTGGTACTGCAGACAGGTCGCGGCCACCTCCCGGGAGAGCCGGCCGATCTCGAGCTTGGCCACCGTCGCATAGCGGGTCGTATCCTCGCCACGCATGTAGGCCTCGGCGCAGGCGTAGTTGTACTGCCGCAGCATATCGAGACGGGCATACAGCTCGGCGAGCCGGAACGCGAGGTGCTGGTTGTCGATGAGCGCCTTGCCGAACGCAGTCCGGTGCTTGAGGTAGTCGCGGGTCCGGTCGAGGGCTTGCTGCAGGCCGCCGACCCGGTCGTAGGCCGCGCTCATGCGTTCGTTCTGGAACTGGGTCATCTGCTGTTGGAAGCCACGCCCGATCTCACCGATGGTATTGGCTACGGGGACCCGCACATCCGTGAACGTCAGCTCGGCGGTGTCGGAAGACCGCATTCCCAACTTGTCGAGCTTGCGGGACACCGCGAAGCCCGGAAGGTCGGTCGGTACCACTATTTGAGAGAAACCCTTCGCGCCGGGCTCGTCGGAGGTCCGGGCGAGCAAGCAGATCCAGTCCGCCTGGGTTCCGTTCGTGATGTACAGCTTCGACCCGTTGATTACCCAGTCGTCGCCGTCACGCACTGCGCGGGTGCGAAGCCGTGCGACGTCCGATCCGGCGTCGGCTTCGGTCACGGCGATCGAACACACCGCCGTGCCGGCGATTGCGGGCGCGAGATACGTTTGTTTGAGTTCTTCGCTTCCGAAGCGGTGCAGCGACGGGGTGGCCATATCGGTCTGGACTCCGATCGCCATGGCGACTCCGCCGGCGTCGATCCGGCCGAGTTCTTCACGCAGGACGACCGTGTACAGGTGATCGGCGTCCTGCCCGCCGTAGGCGCTGTCGTATTCGAGACCGAGCAGGCCGAGGGCGCCGAGTTTGGAGAACAGCTCGTGTGCCGGGAAACCGCCGGCTGCTTCCCACTCGTCGACGTACGGCTGGATTTCCTTGTCCACGAACTGGCGGACCATCTTGCGGAACGCGATGTGTTCCTCGGTGAACATCACCATGTGGGTGATTCCTCTCTGTCTGCGTCGATCACTGATCGACTACCAGCAGGTGCCCGGCGTGGCGGAAGGCGGCAGCCGAGCAGGGGCCGGTCGAGCCTGCCGGCCGTTCGTCCGGCCCCTGCTGCGGTCGTCTAACTCGTCAGGCCGAGCCGATCGCGGAGCCACCGACCCGCGCGGGCGATCGTGGTGTCGGCTTCGGCGGATTTGCCGGCCATGAAGAGGTAGACGTGCTGTTGGCCGGATTGAATCTCCAGCGTCACGTCGACACCCGCGTCGCGTGCCTTGTCATGAAACCGTTCGGCATTGTCCTGCAGCGTTTCCGCGTCACCCGCGCTGACGAAGACGGGCGGCAACCCGTCCAGATCGGCGTACAACGGGTTGGCGAGCGGTTCGGTCCGCGGGGTTTCACCAAGGTAGAGCGAGACCATCAGCTCACTGACGTCACGGGAGACCAGGGCCTCACTGTCGGCGTTACTCTCCATCGTCTTGCCCAGGTTTTCCATATCCAGCCATGGGGAGAAGCCGATTATGGCGGCCGGCAGCGGTTCGCCGAGCTCGCGCAGCTTCAGGACGGTAGTGATAGCAAGGTTTCCCCCCGCCGAGTCGCCCGCGGTAGCGGTGTTCTCCGGCCGGTAGCCCTGCGCACGCAACCACTTGTGCACGGCGATGAGGTCGTCGATTTGGGCGGGAAAAGGGAACTCCGGCGCCAGTCGATAGTCCGGAATGATCGCTTGGACTCCGGCGGCCTTGGCGACGTGCGCGGCAAGCTTGCGGTGGCTGGCTGCGGACCCGGTCACGCAGCCTCCACCATGGGCGTACACCAGGATGTGGTCCTTGCTTGCGCCAGCTGGCCTGGCGAGGATGGCGGACACGCCTCCGGCGTCGATGCTCTCGTACGTGACATCGGTTGGCTCGGCCGAGAGGGACTCCAGGCTGTCGAGCATATTGCGGAGCGTCGCGATGTCCATCTCCGGATTGGCTGCCATGCGAGCGGACATCGCGGTGTAGCTGTCCTTCAACGCATTAGGAAGAGCGGTACCCATGCTGTTCTCCTGTTGCTCGGTCACGATGTCTTGGTCAGAGTGAAGCCTTCGAAGCCCTCGTCGATGCAGGCTTGGCATTCCTGTCGATAGGCTCCGGCGCCAGCGAAGTAGAACAACACCGCGTGCGGCTTTCCGGGAATGTTGTCTCCGAGCCACCAGATGCGCTCGGCCCTGACCAGAACTGTCGCGTTGACGATGTCGTCGAGGTGTTTGCGCCATTGTTCGACCGCGCCGGGTTCGGCCTCCATCCGTTCGATCCCATTGTCGTGCATGTGCTGCAGGGCAGTCCCGATCCACTCGACGATCCCCTCGGCCACAACGGGGATATTGGCGAAAGGTGTCTGTGGTCCGCATACCATGAACATGTTGGGAAAACCGTCCACACCGATCCCGAGGTGCGTGCGCGGTCCGCGCTCCCACTTGGAGCGCAGCTCCACGCCGTCGCGGCCCCGGATGTCGATCTGATTCAAGGTCCCGGTCACCGCGTCGAATCCGGTGGCGAAGATGATGATGTCAGCCTCGTACTCGTCGTCACCGACCCGGATCCCCTTGGGCGTGATCCGACTGATCGGGGTCGTGCTCACGTCCACGAGTCGCACATTGTCGCGATTGTAAGTCTCGTAGTAGTAGTGCCCGAGCGGGGGCCGCTTGCTGCCGATCGGATGGTCTTTCGGGCAGAGCAGTTCGGCGGTGGCCGGATCCTCGACGACCGTACGGATCTTGTTCCGGACAAAATCCGAGACGATCTTGTTCGTTTCGTCGTTGACGAGGATGTCGTCGAAAGTCTCGAAGAGGAATCCGAACCCCCCGATCTCCCAAGCGCGTTCCAGAATCCGCTGCTGCTCTTCCGGGGTAACGTCGGACCCGGTACGCCCGGCGAGGTCCATGGGGAAGCCGTAGAAGTGCTGGCGCGCCTGCTCCCAGATGGCGTCGTAGTTGGCCTTGATCGCGCGGTCCTCGAAGTCGGTGAGGATGTCGTTGCGTGCGGGTAGGGCCCAGCTCGGGGTGCGCTGGAAGACGGTGAGCTGTGCAGCCTCACGCGCGACCAGGGGAATGATCTGCACCGCCGTGGCCCCGGTACCGACGACGGCGACCCGCTTGCCGGCGAAGTCGACGCCCTCCTTCGGCCACCGTCCGGTCAGGAGCCACTGGCCCTCGAAATCGGCGAGCCCGTCGAAATCGGGCAGGTAGGGCTGCGACAGCGGTCCCGTGGCCGTGATGAAGTATCGGCAGGTGTAACTCTGCCCCCGGTCGGTGGTGACGGTCCAGGTGGTGCTGGCGTCGTCGAAGACGGCCGACTCGACCCTCGTGTCGAATTCGATGTCGCGCCGCATGTCGAACCGGTCGGCCACGTGTTCGAAATACGACAAGGTTTCGGGCTGGGTCGGATACCGCTCGCGCCACCGCCAGTCCTGCTGCAACTCCTCGGAGAAAGAGTAAGCGTAAACCCAGCTTTGACTGTCGGTGCGGGCTCCGGGGTAGCGGTTCCAGTACCACGTTCCGCCGACGTCGGAGCCGGCTTCGATCACTCGTGCCGACAGGTCCAGGCCACGCAGCTCCTGCAACATCCGCAACCCGCTGAAACCTGCGCCGACGACCACCGCATCGAAGTCGGTAGACCTCGGCTGGGTGGCATCTCGGTGCGGGTCGGTCTGTATCGACATGTCTGGCTCCGTTTCCGTCCGTGCTCGCGGCGCAGGCGCCTAAGAATGACTGTGTTCCGGGGATCAAATCGACCCCAGCAATTTTCGGGGGTGTCAGCTCGCGGCTGAATGTGCTGTTGACGCTGCCCGCTGAGCACTGTGCGCGTCAATAACGCAGAGGTCGTTGGGTGATAGGAAACCCAGATCGGGTGCTACTCAAATGATGTCTAGCTTCGGTAACTCTCGGACACGAGACTTCGGATGAGGGCCCGGTCAATCGAGCCTCCCTGACGAATAGGAGTGAGAACGATGTCCCTGCGTCCGGAACTCGGTGGTGTCGCGCCCTTGACCATCAATCTCGTGCAGCGCGTCTGCCTCGGTGATCTGCCGACACGCGCGACGCAGCAGTTCCCGCACCGACCAGCGGTCGTCGACGGTAACGCCGTGCTGACCTACAGCGAACTGGAGGCCCGGTCGAACGCCGCCGCCGCTGGACTGCTCGACCTCGGTCTACACAGGGGCGACGTGGTGGCGATAATGATGCCCAACTGCTGGGAGTTCCTGGTGACGTTCTTCGGCTGCGCGAAGATCGGCGCGGTGTGCATGCCGGTCAATACCGGTCTCACGGCCGAGGGCGTGGCATTTCAGTTCGACGACGCCCGTCCGGCCGTGGTTGTCGTCGAGGAATCGCTCGTGGCACTGCTCGAAACGGCCCTTGCCGCGTTCCCGACGACATCGTCGGTACAACGCGTCGTGACGGCACGTGCGGACAGTCCGCGCTCCGAGCTCGCCGGCATCCCGGTGATGCCGTTCGCGGCGCTGATAGACGCGACGGTTCCCCCGGTCGAGGTCATAGTTGAGGACCGAGATATCGCCCAGTGCCTGTACACCTCCGGTACTACCTCGCGTCCCAAGGCCGTCCTGACCAGCCATGTTGCAGTGATGATGGCCGCGCTGAGTACTTGCGTGCAATTTCGACACGAACGGGGAAATAGTTGCTCGGTTTTCCCCATCGTGCTGCCTCTATTTCACGTCACTGCCCTGAACTGTCTGACGTTGCCGGTGCTGCTTACGGGTGGGACCGTGGTGCTCCATCGCAGCTTCGATCCGAATGCACTTCTGCATGATCTCGCCACCAGACAAGTCACTCATTTGATGCTGCTGCCGGTCATGTGGGGTCAGCTGGTGGACGCGGCGGGCAAGGGAGCGCCCGGCAGGGAGAACGTACGGATGGCGATCTATGCCATGGCTCCGATGAGTCAGCAGCGTCTGGATGAGGTGCGCGAGGTGTTCCCGAACGCCGATGTCGTGCTCGGATCTGGCCAGACCGAGTTCATCCCGCCGTCGGTGATGCAGTGGCCGTCGCACCAGTGGGACAAGAATGTCTCATGGGGCACCGCCGTCATCACAACCGACGTGCGCATCATGGGGCCGAACGGCGAGCTGCTGCCGCGCGGGCAGGAAGGCGAGATTGTCTACCGCGGCCCGCAGGCGATGCAAGGCTACGGCAACAATGAGGCGGCCAATACGGCTGCCTTCACGCACGGGTGGTTTCACAGCGGCGACGTCGGCTACCTCGACGACGAAGGCGTCTTGTGGTTTACCGACCGGATCAAAGACATCGTCAAGTCCGGAGGGGAGAACGTCTCCTCTGTGGAGGTCGAGCGAGCCCTGCTGGGCCATCCGGACGTGGCCGATTGTGCGGTCGTCGGGATGCCGGATGACCGGTGGGGCGAGAGCGTGACAGCAGTAGTGGTCCCGGTCCCCGGGCGAACAATCGCCGACGACGCGATCCGCAGCTTCGCGAAAGAGCACCTGGCCGGATACAAGGTACCGAAACGCGTTGTCGTGGTCGACGGACTGCCCAAGACCAGCACCGGCAAGATCCAGAAGCACCGAGTGCGCACGCAGCTCGAGTCTCGGTCTCAGTCGTAAAGGCAGAGTCTGCTGACTTCCTCGAGATAACCGGAGATCGCCAGAAGGTGCGGCACGTCTCGCTCGGACGCGGCTCATCGGGCGAACGATCGAATCGGTTCACCGCTAAACGATTCCGCTGTCTTCTGCTGAACCAGACTTCATCGCAGCCGCTGACCACCCTTGTCAGGCATCGGCTCTCGCGCGAACCGCAGAAGATCCGCCCGGCTATGAAGAAGCCTTCGGGGACGCGGCGACGGGACGAGTGCGTAACACGACCCTTGAACCGTAACTGCCGTCAAGGTCGAACGCATTCGGTCACCGATGCGCCGACAGATCACCTCGGCGTTCTCGGCAAATGCGATCTCATCATGTCGTGTCTGGCCAGGCTGACTGGCGACGGTGATCGTTGACGGCGCCCACGCCGGTCAATGGCACGATCCTTGGGGCAGGGTCCCCGAGAACCATCAAGCGCTCCGCGCGGCGGCATCACCACCTCCTCGAACCCCGCCGTGAACTCCTATCTGTCCACGGTTTCCACCGGCGGGGGACGCACATACGACCCGACCCGTTCGTCGCTGAGGCGCCAGAAATCCATCGTACCGCGGCCGGCAAGTTCGACAATCGGCTCGTCGCGCCGATTGCATCAGCTTGAGAGATGTGGCCTCCGCCAGGCGATGGTTGCGACCGGCACACAACACTCATCGATCATCGAGCAGAGGCTTGATGTCCAGCGGTCATCGGATGCAGGTGGGCGAACGAGTGGCCCGTCCATCTCACCGTCGTCGGGCACGCTTAGGGGATGTCTCATTTGGGGAGCTTCTTCCAGCAGGTCAGCGCGGCGGCGAGTTGGAGGAAACCGGCGAAGTGCTCGCCGTGACGTTCGTAGCGGATCGTCAGCCGGCGGTAGCCGGTCAGCCACGCCAGGGTGCGTTCGATCTTCCACGAAACTTGATCGACGATGCCGCATGTGTGTCGCGGAAGGGGCTTAGCGGCGGCTCGAACAGCTTCCCGGTGGCATGTCACCCCCCGGAGGAGCCCCACCGTGATTGCGCGGCCGGCCTCAGCGGCCATGTGAACCAGCTGGACCGCCTGCGCCAAATCGCGAATGACGTTCAGGGCTTCTCAATAAACATGTGTTCGACCGGCTGAATTCGAACTCACGCGGCGAGCGGTTCGGCAGAATCGCACCGACGTCACGTCCAGTCGGGAGGATCTGCGACAGCTGCGGCTGCAGATGTAGAGCTTCGGCGCTGCGCGACAGAGACGCCTTCTTCGGCGGCGGCAACAAAGATCCGCTGTGACCGCGGACCAGGTAAGTCGACACGGTTACCGCGGTGAACCAGAGCATACGGAGCGGACCGCACCTGAGGAATAGGCTTGAATTGCTCATTCGTAACCCGATTGAATGAGACGAAATCCCAATAGCCCGATATGAATTCGAGCACTGGCATGACTCGGCAGGCGACATAGCATCGTTGTATCAATCGATACGACGACAATGAGGTCACTGATGAGTCGAATGGATGGAAAAGTCGCTTTCATTACTGGTGCCGGCCGGGGGCAGGGCCGAGCACACGCGCTACGACTCGCTGAGGAGGGGGCCGACATCATCGCCCTCGACTGCCCGAGCCAGGGCGCAATCCCCCACCCCCTGGCGACCGAAGACGACCTGAACGAGACCGTGAGATTGGTCGAAAAGCTCGACCGGCGCATCCTGGGCGTCGTGGGAGACGTTCGAAATCAGGCCGATCTCGACTCAGCAGTCGAATCCGGCTTGGCCGAGTTCGGTCGGATCGACGTTGTGGTGGCCAACGCCGGAGCATGGAGCACCGGCCCGTTCTGGGAGATTCCCGAAGAGCAGTGGAGGGACGTTGTCGACATCGATCTGCTCGGTGTGATGCGCACCTTGAAGGCGGTGACCCCGCACATGATCGAGCGCGGCGCCGGTTCCATGATCGTTATCGCGTCGGTGAACGGCCGGGAGGCGGGGACGAACTACGCGCACTACGTCAGCGCCAAGCACGGCGTCCTCGGCCTGATGAAGGCTGTGGCGCTTGAACTCGGACCGCACGGCATCCGCTGCAACGCGGTGCTGCCCGGTGTCGTCAGAACGCCGATTCTGGACTGGCAGGGCGGGTGGGACCTGATGGCGGGCGGTCCCGGACTGGGAACCAGGGAAAGCATGGAATCCGGCGGCAAGGCGTATGCCCTACTGAAGGACGTCGGAATGCTCCCTCCGGAGGCGACCAGCGAGGGTGTGCTCTGGCTGGCCTCCGACGAGTCGCGCTATGTCTCGGGTCACGAGCTGGTGATCGACGGTGGACACATGCTTCTGCCGGGACTGAACATGGCCAATATCGCTGCAGCGGCCGCCGAGCAGAGCTGACGCCTGGGCGCAAAAGGTCGTCCGGTGTGGGCTCATCGCTACCGACGAGCCCACACCGGTTATCAGTGGCGGGCCCACGGATTCCATGATCTGATCGACATGTACCGGTAACTGTCTATTCACTCGCTTCGAGACCGAATCCGAGCAGTTCCTGCTCGCTCGCCGGGCGATGCTCGACGCCCTCGCTTAACCCGATGCCACCGCCAAGCAGGTGCGTGCCCTCGACATCGCCGAGCGCAACGGCTGCCCACGATCACGCTCGTCGAATCCGGTGGCGCAAATCTTCCCCGTTAGATCGACATCTTCGTGCCCGGCGCACGGACCTTCCTTGAACTCACCCGCCTCACGGCCGCCGGAATCCCGACCGTTTCCCTCGCCTTCGGCAGTTCCACCGGCGATGCGTACGTGCCGAGGATGAGTCAGTACACCGTGCTGGTCAACCTCTGCTGACTCGGAAGTGCCTTCGCACGCTCAGCAGTCGTGTGCCGGCTCCGTTGAAAAACATACTTACCGAGAAAGTTCGCAGAGATTGCCGCCGGGAATACGATCGATCATGAGGCGGCTGATTTCCTGTGCGCAGGCTGCGAAGGCACGAAGTTCGGGCCTCGTCTCCTCCTGATTGAATGCCACAGCGATCTCGGATGGCGTGGCATCGCGGAGCGGAATCGCCCTGAGCGATGGGTCTTCAAGGCCCATACGCCAAGTGCTCCCCGCAATCGGCATGAGAACATGCTCGAACATCAGTGTGAATTTCAGTTCAGCGACCGTCACCGCGGGTGTGCTGCAGGTCTGACCGGGCTCCTGACGAATGTCGTTCAGAAGCCAGAAATCAATCCAGCTACGAGGAACATTGACAAGATCAATCATGGGTTCGTAGAGGATGTCTTCGACAGACAAGCTGCTGGCGTCCGCTAGGGGGTGAGCTTTACTCATGCACACCATTCGGGGTTCGCTGAAAAGCGGCAGAACAGTAAGACGATCGTCGGAGCACGGTGGGCGCACAAGCGCGATGTCAACATTGCCATCCGCCAGCCCGCTGAACTGTTCGTCGAATGTGCACTCATGAATTTTGATTGGTACGCCAGGATGTGCGTCCTTGAATGCCCTCACGATGGGCACGGTCAGTTCTGCTGCTGCAATCTGTCCAGCCATCAGACCAACGACTAGCGGACGCGTTACCGCAGTGTCCCGCACTTTCTCGACCGCGTGATCGAATCTGCGAATAAGGTGCCGCGCTTGATCGAGCAGAACGAGGCCGGCGGGGGTCAGCTCAACTCCGCGGTGCGAACGTTCGAAGAGGTCCACACCGATCTCTCGTTCCAGCCTACGAATGACCTGCGAAACTTGAGGTTGGGCGGTGAAGCACTTCTGAGCCGCGCGGCGAATGCTGCCTTCTTCAGCTACGGCAACGAACATCCTCAGGTGCCGTACGTCCATGTCCATCTACGTGTACTCCTGACTGCCTGGACGACCGTGGCGCTAGCGACAATCATCCCGTCTATGTGACCTATCTTACGGACAGCCGCTTGGGTCAAGCGTGAGGTGGGCCGCGCATCAGTCGGGGTTGCGTCCATGAAGATGGCGTACGAACCGGACCGGAACGAACTGGCCGGCGTGTCGTAACCGGACGAAAGACGGTCACCGCGTGATTTGTGAGTGTGTGTCGTAGCGATTCGATAGGGAATCGCTGTCAGGATCGGTGCCGATGTCTGGAACTGACTCACGCGTGATTTGGCCACCCGTCTGGGTGTGCCGTGCGAAGGACCCGTCGTTCCGGGCGTCGGCACCGGCCCGCTCCGCCTGCTGGCCTGATCAGAAGCCTGTCCGTGCCGAACCGCACGTGACCCATCACAGATATGCCGTCGGGTGGTTCGCCCCGGGCCGGTGCCGCCCCTGACCCACGCACCCGAAGGAGCGCGAAGGCCCATGACCATGCTGGCAGAAAGTGTGGACGCCGTCATCGGCGGCGACACCCACCGCGACACCCATGCACTGGAGATGACCGCACCGAACGGCACAACACTCGCGACACTGATGATCACCAACGACACCGCGGGATTCGCCAATGCGCTGGCCTGGACCGCCGAACATGCACCGGGCCCACGAATCGTAGTGGGGCTCGAAGGCACCCGAAGCTACGGGATCGGGCTCGCGCGGGCATTGAGCACCGCCGGGATCACGGTCGTCGAGGTCGAATGCCCGCGCCGCCGCACCCGGCGACGCGGCAAATCCGATCCAGGCGATGCCCGCCTGGCCGCACTCGGAGTCCTGCGCATGCCAGAACACCGGAAAGCCCTGCCTCGCAGTGACGGGGATCGGGAAGCAATCCGCATCCTGCTCGGTGCGCGACACGAGCTGACCGTCACGCGCACTGCTCAGATCAACCGACTGCGGGCTCTGCTGCTCACCGGCACCGACGAGGACCGGCAGTGGGCGCGGGCCTCGATGTGTGAACGCACTCTGAGTGCGATCAGACGCCGCCGCGGACGCACCGGCGACGACGTCGAAGCGCAGGTTCGGCGACAGGAGGCGCGCCGCCTGGCTCTCGCCATCGGTGAGGGCACACGAGCCCTGGCGGCGAACACACAACAGCTGGCCCGGCTCGTCGAGACCTTCGCCCCGGGACTCCAGGACGTTCTCGGTGTCGGTCCGGTCAGCGGCGGCCAGTTGATCGCGTCGTGGTCCCATCACGGCCGATGCCGGCACGAGGCTGCCTTCGCGGCCCTCGCCGGAGTCAGTCCGGTCCCGGCGAGCAGCGGTCGCACCCACCGTCACCGTCTCAACCACGGCGGCGATCGACAGCTCAATCGGGCACTGCACGACATCCTGCTCACACGGTGGCGGATGTGTCCGCGTACCCACGCCTACATCACCGCAAGCCGTGCACGAGGCAAATCCGACCCGGAGATCCGCCGCTGCCTCAAGCGCTACATCGCCCGGGAGCTCTTTCGTGTTCTGAACGCCTGTGCTGCCCATTGACATACATAGAAGCGTCCTTCGAGAGAGCTACCAACTCGACTCGACGAAAGAGCACGCGATGACCACTGCCCACGATATCGACCTCCGCCAGCTTGTCGAAGACCGACTCACCGGCGCCAGCCCCGACCTGCTGCGCGAGCTGCTGACGATGTTCATCCACGCCCTGATGGGCGCCGAGGCCGACGCCCTGTGCGGCGCGGGCTACGGCCAACGCTCCGACGAACGCACCAACAGCCGCAACGGCTACCGGCACCGCGACTTCGACACCCGCGTCGGCACCCTCGACGTGGCCATCCCCAAGCTGCGGCAAGGTTCGTACTTCCCGGACTGGCTGCTCGAGCGGCGCAAGCGGGCCGAACGTGCCCTGACCTCGGTCGTTGCGACCTGCTACCTGCTCGGCGTCTCGACCCGCCGGATGGAAAAACTCGTCGATACCCTCGGGATCACCTCGCTGTCGAAGTCCCAGGTCAGCGTGATGGCGAAAGATCTCGACGCCCAGGTCGAGGCCTTCCGGAACCGACCCCTCGATCAGGGACCGTACACCTTCGTCGCCGCCGACGCCCTGGTGCTCAAGGTCCGCGAGAACGGGCGGGTGGTGAACGTGCACGCCCTGGTCGCGGTCGGGGTCAACGCCGACGGCTACCGCGAGATCCTGGGGCTGGACGTCACCTCCGCCGAGGACGGCGCCGGCTGGCTGACCTTCTTCCGCGGGCTGGTCGCCCGCGGGCTGACCGGGGTGAGACTGGTGACCTCCGATGCCCACGCCGGCCTCGTCGCGGCGATCGGCGCCACCCTGCCCGGCGCCTCCTGGCAGAGGTGCCGCACCCACTACGCGACGAACCTCATGGCCGTCACCCCGAAGTCGTCGTGGCCCTGGGTGAAGACACTGCTGCACTCCGTCTACGACCAGCCCGACGCGGATTCCGTTCACGCACAATATGATCGGATCATCGATGCACTCACCGAGAAGCTGCCGAAGGTGGCCGATCACCTCGACGCCGCACGGTCGGATCTGTTGGCGTTCACCGCGTTCCCGAAGCAGATCTGGAAACAGATCTGGAGCAACAATCCGCGCCTCAACAAGGAGATCCGCCGCCGAACCGACGTGGTGGGGATCTTCCCGGACCGCACCGCTCTGATCCGACTTGTCGGAGCGGTGCTGGCCGAACAGCACGACGAGTGGATCGAAGGCCGCCGCTACCTCGGCCTCGACGTACTCGCCCGCTCCCGCACCGACAAGCCCGCCGACAGTGTCACCGAGGACACCGAGGAGGTGACACCGGCCTTGACTGCCTGATCCACCGACGAGGAATCACGCGACGACGTCGTACACCACCTCACGGGACTTGACCCCGCGCAGCGCGGTCGGTCTTGGCCCACCGGTGATACTTGATCTGCGTCCGCGCTACCCGATCCCGGGCGAGTTCCGCCCGAGGCCCGGCGCCGGAGTTCACCGACGCGTCTTGCGCCATCGCAGTACCTCCTATCCATCGTCGCTGCCGCCCTTCCCGATGTGTCCGGCTCTCCCGGACTCGCAGTACTACGGCGGCTCCGCCAGCTCCCGGATCGATCGGTGGACAACGCACCCAGCCACCCCGCAGCACCGGCTGCACCACGGTCGTGGCAGATCCGAGAACCTTCCCGTGTTCACTCGCTGTTCGCTCACCGAAGGAGGCACCCGGCTATCTGCCTGCGGCACCCACCGGCGACTACTCCGTAGTCATTCGCCGCCGGCCCCGCCCGGGGAAAGTAACTCGTCCCCCGGAGGGTCTGCCTGCCCGTCACTCCGGCAGACAGCTCACCGCGCCCGCCCCATATCCGCAGGGTTTGGAGGCGGTTATACGTCAAGACAGGTGATGACACCGGTTCCTCGCGTATACCTCTTCGGCATCGCTCGCCGCGCCCACGCCATCCAGCGGTGCTGACGCGACACGGCTTTGTCGGGGCTGCTCCCACCCTCCCGGGCGTCTCCCCGGTTCCCCGGTCAGGCTGCCCCCAGCTACATAGACTCCTGGCTACGGCCAGGCTCAAGGCAAAGGTCTCTCACCTCCGCTCGAACAGCAAGCGCCTCACGGCGCACCGTAACGTCGTAGAGCAATAGGTTCAGGTCGCCCGCGGCGGCGGCGTGTTCGAAGCAGCGCTGCGCGATCCGGTCACGGTAGCCATGCTCGGTGCAGCGCTGCAGGGTCCGCACGAACGTGTTGCGGTGTGCGGGGACGATGCCGATCTCGCCGAGCACGCGACCCGTGTCGCTGACCGAGGTCGCTTCGACGATGCGGGCTGCCAGCAGCTGGAAGAACGCCTCGTTGTCGATCACATCGAACCCGAGGTGCTGCCACGCGGTGTCGATGACCTCGATCAGCCAGCGGGAGCGCTTGCCGGTGATCACCGATGCCCCGCCGGTACCCGCCCCCAGGTCGAGATCGAGTTGCTGCTGGCCGGCAAGAAGTTTCTCGCGGGCGGTCTCGAGCAGAGCGGCGAGTTCACTGTCGGTATGCGCCGAGCCGAGGTGCTCGAGCACCTTGTCTCGGCGGCCTTGCTTGGCTGCGATCTGCTCCGCGGTCGCGCCCGACGCGGTGCGGACTTTGCGGATATAGGCAGCCACAGAGCGGGAGTCTACCGATCCGTTAGTGTGCCATTTCCCGAACCCGCACCGCTTTCACCAGCACAAACGCCGGATCCGTCCCGAGAATCGGCCAACCTGGTGCAACTCAGGCCAGACACCGGACCGGGTCTCCCCCCGGGTGCTGGGGGCGTTGTGTGCCATCTTCGCGTGCGAACTCGAAGACCTGCTCACCTTCACCTATGCGGAGCAGACGCCCCGTCGCGCCGCGACCGGGACGTCGGTGATCGATCTGAACACCGTGGGGCGTCCGCGGCGGGCCCGGATCATCCGAGATGACACGGACTGACGCCGGGAGCGGCACGCCCGCCGGCGGACGACGAGGTCGGCCGCGCAGCCCCGGAGCACACCACTGCGACCGATGCCGGCACTCCACCAAGAAGATCGTGGCCCGCTGGCCCGACGGAGCGATCTGCTACCCCTGCTACTCGGCGGCCACCCGCACCCACGGCACCTGTCCCGGATGTTCGGCCGTCCGGATGCTGCCCGGACGTGACGCAGCCGGCGCCGCCATCTGCGTGGACTGCGCGGGCATCGCCCTCGACCTGCACTGCCACCGCTGCGGGCACGAGGAAGAGCGCTACCGCGCCAAGCTCTGCGCCCGCTGCGCTCTGCGCGAGGACCTCCAGGCGATTCTGCATCCCACCGACGCCCAGGACACCCGCCACGGGCTCGTCGAGGCCCTGAGCTCCGCAGCCCGCCCGCAGAGCATGCTCACCTGGATGCGGGGTCGGCAGGCAGCGGCGCTTCTTCAGGCGCTCGGGACCGGTGAGGTGGAGCTGAGCCACGACGGTCTCGACCTGCTGCCGCCCGGACGGCCCGTCGAACACCTCCGGGCGCTGGCGGTGCACCACGGACTCCTGGCCGAACGAGATCCGCACCTTGCCCGATTCGAGCGGTGGCTCAGCACCGCCCTCGGCCGCCGCGACGGACAACTCGGCCACACACCCCTGACCCACTTCGCCCACTGGCATCATCTGCGCCGGATCCGCCGGCTTCCGAGCCACAACACAGCCGCCGCTGTTCGCTCAGCGAAACAGGAAATCACCGTCGCAGCAGCGTTTCTCGACCACCTGAGCGATCAGGGTGTCGACCTCGAGAGCGTGAGCCAACGACACATCGACGGATGGCTCGCCCCCGGTCCGACCACCCGATACCACGCCCGGACCTTCGTCGTGTGGGCCGTGCGGCACAAGCATCTCCCCCACACTGTCGAGTTCCCGCACCGCCGGGCCAGAACACAACCGGCGATGGACGACGAGAAGCGCCTCGAGCTGATCCGCCGCTGCCTCGACGACGACCACGTCACCTTGAACACGCGTGTCGCGGCGATTCTCCTGCTCGTCTACGCGCAACCCCTGGTCCGCATCGCCGCCCTGCGGTGCGACGACGTGGTCGTCGATCCCGAAACCGGGTGCACTCTCATCAAGCTGGGCGAACCGCCCGCACCTGTGCCCGAGCCCTTCGCGAGCGTGCTCCACCAGCAACGCAACAACAGGCTCAACCTCAACACCGGAACCACCGACAGTCCATGGCTGTTCCCCAGCACCCGCGCCGGTCAGCACATCTGCGCGAACACGATCTTGCACAAGCTCCGAGACCTCGGGATAGACCGGAAGGCGGCACGCGTCGTCGCGCTGCGGCACCTGGTCACCCGAACCCCGCCAGCCGTCGTGGCCACCATGCTCGGATACAGCTACCAAGTGACCGAACGGCACGCCGCTCAGGCAGGCGACAACTACGCCAGATACGCGACGCTGATCAACGAATAACCCCTCCCCCGTTCCGCCTGCAAGCGAAAACCGGACGCAAGAAAACCGGAGGGCACCAGTAAAGGTTTGACTCCTCACTGCCGACATATTCAAGTCGCGTGGTGGTGATGAGAGCCGCGTTGATCCAGCCGCCAGGGTTGATCTGGTTCCCCCGACGGCTGACAGGTCGTCGGTCGGAAGGCGGTGACTGCGGGCCGCGAAATGGACGCCGCCAGCCCCTGTAGGCTGCTCGAGGGCGCTTTTCCCTTTCTCCGCGACAGCGGCATCGATTCGATACACCCGCTCCGCAACGAAATCAAAGTCGAGGTCGAAGCCCTCATCGAAGGTACCTATGCAGAGGGGATGCCCGATCCGGCCGATCGGGCATCCCCGTGTGGTCCGCATGTCGTGCCTGCTGGTGCGCACCCAGGACAGCGGTGCTCAGATGGCAGCGCGGAACCGTTCTATGGAGGCAGGCGTATATCGTTACTCCGGATTGTCCGAGGCTTCTGGCGCCATTGCAGATCAGGGGTCTCCCGATCTACGGGGTCAATCATCGATGCTAGCTACCAGACGCTGGCCTTTCACCCCGCGGGCGAGTTCTTCCAGGCCGGCAGGAATGTCGTGGAATCCGATCGTCCTGGTGGCGATCGTCAGGCCGCCGGAAGCAATGAACTTGATAACTTCGACGGTGTCCGCTGGGGTGCCGCCCACCGAACCGACCAGATCCAAGTCCTTCATCGCCAGCAGATACGTGTTGATCGTTGCTTCCTGCCGACCGACTCCGACCTGGACGATCCGGCCGCCGTGTCGGACCGCCTCGATGGCGCCGGCCGTGGTCGTTCCGAAGCCTGCAAAGTCCACGATCAGGTCGAGACCGAAGGGGGCCAGTTCCGTGACGTCGTTGACGACCTGCTTGACGCCCCGCTCGAGGCCTGCGGCGTGGACTTCCGCATTGATCTCGGCGGCATAGACTTCGGCACCGCCGAGAACTGCCATGCGAGCCCCGGTCATGCCGAGTCCACCAAGGCCGATGATGCCGACCTTCATGCCCGGACGCAGACCACCGCGGACGAAAACCGCATGGTATGAGGTCATTCCTGCGTCGGTTGCTGCAGCGGCCTGGACGAACGGGACCCCGTCGGGGATGGGGATGAGTTCGCTCGCCGGGGCGATCGTCTTCTGTGCGTACGCGCCGTGGCGTCCGATGCCGATCGTCTTCTGGCCGATGACGCCGCTCTGTCCGTCTCCCATGGCACTGATCGCGACGCGGTCGCCGATCGCAGCATCGGTCACGCCCTTTCCGACGGCAGAGACGATGCCGGCGGCCTCATGTCCCAGGATGATAGGAGTGAACCCGAGGACTTCCGTCAGGGTGCCGTCGGTGATGCCGACATCGCTGTGGCACAGGCCCGCGGCCTTGAGATCGACCACGACTTCACCGGGGGCCGGCGTGGGGTCCGGCAGATCGACGAGCTCGAGTGGAGACCCGAGACCTTTGAACATCCAAGCTTTCATGGTGGCCTTCTTTCTTGTTGAGCGACATAAGTGACGTGGTCGCGGATGTGTCCGGATCCCGCGGTGCCACAACCATCGATCGATGCGGCGGCGGTGTGGTGGCGGTCGGGGTGGTGTGGAGGGGTGCGGTGGCGTACCGCAGCCGCGTCCATGGCCGCGGTACGCGCCGACTTGGGGCGAGGAAGCACACCTGTCTTTGCGCAGATGATCGTCAGATGAATTCGCTGGGATCGGTTTCCCGTTCGTCGTCGACAGTTAGAAAGGTGATCGACTGTCGATCGAAGACCTTCTCTTCGTCCGCGCCGATGACGGCGGCTGTTTCCGGTGAAGTCAGGTGTGCCATGCCGACATCGAAAGCCGCACGATCGTCGAACCAAATCTCTGTGACTACATCGTATGGCGCCTCCATGTCCGACCGGTAGGTGCCATTCTCCCAATTCCGCAAGTAGTGCCGAACATATCTGCGCAAGCCCGGAACCATTTTGACAGCCAGGGGGGCATGCTTGTTCTCGTAGTAGGTGATGAAATCCTCGAGCGTGGTCCCTGGCTTCCTTTTGATCATGACGTAAGCCTTGAACATGCCATCTCCATTCACTATTCGGCAGCGGTGGGAAAACTTCGGTCGAGCTGTGTTGTTCTTGCCCTGACCAGCCCCGCCATTCACCGATGGATCCCCAAGGGGAAGTGAGCCAGTACGGGAGGGAGCTCCATCACCCGCTGTCACGGATCGTGCTGTCGACTCGAAGTGAGCGCTCCGTCTGCTCGAGTCCGGGCCTGGTACCCCCGAACCGGCGTCGGCCCGTCCCCTCGCACTGGACTGTCCCAAGTGATAGGAATCCACCTCGAATACGTTCTGTCTCAGGACAGTTGACAACTTCAGGGGCACCTCTGGATCCGGCTGATGCGGTCGCTCGTGGCCGGTGCGCTCGCAATCACGGGTGCCCGTTGCACAAGACGATCGGGGTCGCTCAGGTGGCGAGCCCCCCGTCGACCATCAGGCGTTGCCCGGTGATGTATGAGGCCTTGCTGGAGGCCAGGAAAGCGATCGCCTCCGCGATTTCTTCGGGGAGCGCGAGGCGCGCCAACGGCGTCTGTCCCACGGCAAGCTCCAGAAGGTCGCGCGTGACCTGGTCGGCATCGCGCATCGGCGGAACCATTCCACCTTCGACCACGCCGGGGCCGACCGCGTTCGCCCGGATGCCGTGGGCGGCTTCTTCGGTGGCCAGCATCCGCATCATCATGGCGACCGCCGCCTTGGGCGTGGCGGACAGTGCGTCCGTGGGAACCGTGCGGTCCACCGCTGTGGTGATCAGTGCGGTGATCGAGCCACCGCCTCCGGCTCGCAGCGCGGGCACGGTTGCCTTGGCGATATTGAAGAAGCCGAGAACATCGGTCTGGATTACGCCGGCGAATTCGTCGTCGGTGAACTCGATCAACGGCCGGGTGCGGAAGACCAGGCCGGCGGCCGACACCACGGTGTGAATCCGCCCGTGCTCGGCCAGCGCGGCGTCCACGACAGCTGCCACGGACTCCCGATCGGTCACATCGCAGGACAGCGCCGTCGCGTTGCGTCCCAGCTCCCGAATCGATGTGGCGAGTTTCTCCGCGTCCGCTTCTCGGGATCGGTAGGTCAGCACGACATCACAGCCGCGTTCGGCGAGCAAGCCCGCCGTGGCGGCACCGATTCCCCCGGTGGCGCCGAACACCACCGCGCAGCCGGTCGACGGGAACTCGGGCGTGTGAACTCCGAATGATGGCATGTCTGCTCCTGACATTATCGATTGAGCCGGTCAAGGCCTCTTGGTGCCGACGCGCCGGGTGGGCTGCTCGAACGTCTCGGGCTCGTTGCGCCTCTACCGCCGAACGTCTACAGCGTCAGCGACATCACCATCTCCCATAAATGACAGGAATGTCAGTGATTTGGCTTGATCGTGTGAGACTGATCCGATATCACCGCAGAAGAACAGCCATAATCCGGACATGACATGGGAATCACGACTTATGAACCGTGGACACGGTATGCGCGAGGACCGACATGCTCGCGGTGTGGGCCCGCGTCGTGGCCGAGGTCAGACCCGTGTGCTCTGTTCCGTCCCGGTCTGGGGTGTCTGCTCCACGAACTGACCAGGCGTCCGCCCGTGCCCGGGGGGGCCCGCGTAGGCCTGACCGATCGTCATCCACGCCCTGGCAATCGGCCCGGTGGTGACCAGGGCGGTGTCGGCGACGTGGCGCCGGCGGGTCAGCACCAGGCAGAAGTCCTCGATCGGTCCACTGACCGAATCCTCGAGGTGCTCGTCGCCGAACTCCCATGTCCGGTCCGGGGCGACGGACAGGGACACGCGCACGCCGGTGGCCGGCACCGGCACGCCACGATTGACGAAGCTGAAAGGAAGCGCAAGGCACGCGATCCGGGCGATGTGCTCCAACCGCGACGTCACCGGCCGCACGGCGCCGACGGTATCGGCGATGTCCTGCCCGTGCGCCCAGGTCTCCATCAGCCGGGCGGTGACCATCGACGCCAGGCTCATGGAAGGCCCGTACCAGGGGTGACGCGCGCCGGGCGTGGCCGAACGGAACGCGTGCAGCAGCGATCGGCGACCCCGTCGCCACGTTTCGAGAAGTTGTGCCGAAGACAGCTCGAGCAGCGGTTCGAGCACCGCGATGCTGTAGGCGTCCGGGTCCTGATCTGCTCGGTGTCGCTGTTCGGCGAACGCCTCGGGATCGGTGAGTGACATCTCGGCTGCGGCGTCGAAGAAGGCGAGGTGAGCGATCTGATGCCGACTCGTCCATCCGTCCGCAGGGGTGAGACGGGTCCATTCTGTGTCGCCGAAGGCTGCCACGACGTCGTCGAGAGCCGCCTGCTCGGCGTGAAGGTCGTCGATGAGGTGCGCGAATGTGCTCACGATTTCGGTCCTGTCGTTTCGTCGGTCATCGGTGCGTTGGGCTGTGCAGCGCGAGTAGACGCCGCGTTGTCGATCTTTCGCTGAAGGCGTCGCATGCCCTGCAGCCATCGATCGGGTTCGGTGGCGCGCGTGGCGTAGTACTGCGCCACTTGGGGGTGCGGGAGGATGTAGAAGCGGTCGTCGCCGAGGGCGTTCAGCACCTCGTCGGCAACCTGGTCGGCTTCGAGAACGCCCTTGCCGAATACGACGTCGCCGACCTCGTTGGTAGGCAACATCTGGGTCCGAACACCTTGAGGGCACAGGCACTGGACCGTGATGCCGCGGTCCCCGTAGGTGGCGGAGACCCATTCGGCGTGCGCGACTGCTGCGTGTTTGGTGACCGAGTACGGTCCGGAACCGAGCATGGTGAGCAGCCCTGCTGCCGATGCGGTGACGACGAAGCGTCCTTTCCCCTGCTCCAACCACTCGGGCAGGAGTTCGCGCAAGGCGCGCACGTGGGCCATCACGTTCACGTTCCATGATCGATCCCAGGCAGGTTCCGCATCGTCCGCACCTGTCTCGATGCCTGCGTTGGCGAAGAAGACATCGATCGAGCCGATCGCCTGCCGTGCCTGCACGACCAGATCGTGTACGGCACTTTCGGCTGCCGCATCGCCCGGTACGGCGTATCCGCCGACTTCCTCGGCGACGACCATGCATGCGTGCGGGTCGAGGTCGTTGACGACCACCCGCGCTCCGGCGCGGGCCAATCGATGCGCGAGCGCGCGTCCGATGCCGTTACCGGCGCCGGTGACGACGATCCCTGCGCCCTGAAGCCAGGGCGGGTCGTTGCGAGGGTGCATATGTTCGAGACCTTTCGATTGACGAAGGAGCGCACAGAAGCGCACAGAAGGTGCCTGCACAGGACCGACATCTATTTGACATCTATGTCAAGTACATGGTCAAGTGTCCGCGTCCCGCAGGACCACGATTGGACGCCCGCCGCGTCCATCCCGCAGACGGAGGCTCAGACGCTGCTGGTGGCGTTCGGAAGCAGAGCGATGTTCTCCGCGGCCGCCGTCGCCGCCGCCTCGAGGAAGGACCGAACAACCGGTCTGGTGTCCCCGCGCCGGTACGCGACCCCGATGATCGACGGGCTCGCGTCGGGCAACTCGATGGCCCGAATCAACGGCGACGGGGCAAATCGCGCCATCGTGGCACAACCGGTCACAACAAGCGGGGCGGCTGCCAGCGCCAGCTGGATGCCCTGCACCGTCGACACCGGTGGGAGTTGCGTATCGACCAGGGAATGCCCGCGTTCGGGGTCCAACTGCCAGAAACTCGAGAACCACTCCGGCGCATCGAGGCCGAGCATCGGATACTCGATGACGTCGTCCACGGAAAGAGTTTGCTCGGACGCCAATTCGTGTGTGCTCCGCACGAAGAGCGCCCGTGGCTCCGCCGCAATCGGGATAACCTCGACGTCGTCGTGCACGACGGGGCAACGCACGAGCGCCACATCGATCACTCCGCTCGCGACCAGGTCGACCTGATCGGCGAAACTGGTGTCCCGCAGTCTGACGGTGACATCGGGGTGCAGCGCCCGGAACGCCTCGAGGATGGGCCTGGTGAGCTCGCCGGCGGACAACGGTCCGGCCACCGCCCCGATCCGCAAGGTCGCGCTGTCGTCCGGGGCCGTCGCCTGCACCGCGAATCTGGCGTCCTCGACCTGGTGCAGGATCTCGCGGGCCCGGCCGACGAGTTCTCGGCCGGCATCGGTGAGAATCACGCCCCTGCTGGTCCGCGTGAAGAGTTCGACACCCAAGTCGCGTTCGAGCCGCAGCAACGCTTGCGACAGAGGTGGTTGCGCCATGTAGAGACGCCGGGCCGCCCGGCGCACGCTACCTTCCTCGGCGACGGCAACGAGGTACTGCAGCTGTCGCAGGTCCATCGCACCTCCGTCTACCCCGCCCCGCTCATATGGTACAGATCACAATTCCGGGCAGATGCCGCCTGCTGCTCGACCAACGGTCACTCGTCGGACACGGATCCCACCGCGTTCGACCACAAAGTGGTCAGGGTGTGGACGACGACATCCTCGTCGTACGGCTCGCCCTGGATGAACGACGCCCGGGCCACCTGCTCGATCATCCCGCCGAGGAGCCGGGCAACGACCTGCGGATCGAGTTCCGGGTCGAGCCGACCCACCTTCTGTTGATGGCGCACGCCGTGTTCGATCCGACCCAGGAACAAGCCGCGAATCCCTTTGAGCAGCTCCTGTGAGTAGGAGTCGTAGGGGGCGACCTCCTCGATCAACCCCATGATCCGGGCGTTGCGCGCATATGCCTGCAGGTAGCGCCGATTGGCCGCCGCCAAACGGTCCCGCGGGCTCGAGCCCGCCGCGTCACCGACCGCAGACGCCTCGAACATCTCCCCGGTCACCTGCTTGACCACTTCCCGGAAGATCTCCTCCTTGGACTCGAAGTAGGTGTAGAAGCTGCCGTAGGAGACTTCCGCACGCCGTGTGATGTCGGCGACCCGGGCCTCGTTGAGGCCAACCTCCTCGAAAGCGTCCCGGGCCGCTTGGATGAGCGCGGCACGGGTTCTCTTGCCGCGCGCCGACAGCGACTGGACCGGCACCGGCTGGCCGCCGCCACCGTTGCCCTTGCTGTCAGCCGCAGCCGCACCCTCGCTGCCCGAAGATGCCGCTCGCACGGGCTGTGCCATTGCCTGTCTCCTTTCCGGGACGGCTCCGCCGCTCGCCGGGGCCACGCCCGTTCGTCGATGATATGACACGCGAGTCATCCGGCTGTGGACGCCGCCGAATCACGAGGACGGAAGCGGTCTGACGTGGCACACCGATCCGATGGGTCGGCCGATCATCTCTCACGGGTCAGCGGTGCACGGTCGCAGCCACACCGGTGAATTGCTCCCTCAGTGTGCGCTTGAGGAGCTTTCCCGTTGCGGTGTAAGGCAATTCCTCGACAAACACCACCCGACGCGGGCATTTGAAGTGTGCGATGCGGTTGCGTGTGTAGTCGATCAGCTCTGCTTCGTCGATGCCGTCGCCCTCGGGTACCACCACCGCCACGACCGTCTCCCCCCACTTCTCGTCCGGGACGCCGATGACGGCGACTTCCGAGACTGCGGGGTGGCGGTAGAGGACCTGTTCCACCTCGATCGGGTAGACGTTCTCTCCCCCGGAGATGATCATGTCCTTCTTCCGGTCCACCAAGGTGATGAAGCCTTCGGCGTCGGCCCGTCCGAGATCACCGGTGTGGAACCAGCCGCCCCGGGTGGCTTCGGCTGTCTCCACCGGTCGGCCCCAATACCCGGCGAAGATGTTCGGTCCGCGCAGGACCAGTTCGCCGACCTCACCGACCGCGACATCGTGATCCTCGTTGTCGACGATACGTACGTCGACGTGCATGAACGGTCGGCCCACCGAACCGGCGTGCGAGACCACCGACTCCTCGTCCAGCAACAGCGTGTTCGGCGAAGCCTCGGTCATCCCGAACCCTTCCAGGAACATCCAGCCGCGCTGCTGGTAGAACTCGATCACCGGAAGCGGGCACGGAGCGCCGCCGCAGAGCACGTACTGCATCGACGAGACGTCGTGGGAGTCGAAATCCGGCACCTTCGACAGCGCCGCCCACATCGCCGGAACCATGAACTGGGTCGTGGTCTGGTACCGCTGCATCAACTCCAGGGTCCGGTGCGGATCGAACGCGCGAACCGTGATCACGGTGCCGCCGGCGTAGAGGATGGGCAGCACGGACAGGCCCAGCGCACCGATGTGGAACATCGGCGCCACCGCGATGGTCGCCGTCGAACTCGACAGCCCGCTGCCCACCGTGGCCATGTTGAACGCATTCCACTGCATGTTTCCGTGCGTGAGCATCGCGCCCTTGGGGGAGCCGGTGGTGCCGGAGGTGTACATGATCACGCACGTGTCCTCGGCGCGAACGAGCGGATCAGGACCCCGCCGAGCCGCAGTGAGCAACTCGTCGAGCCTTGAGACAGGGTAGTCCCCGATCGGCGCGCCGGCGGTTTCGACGAGGATCCGCCGGACACCGTGCCCGCCCTCGGCCAGGGCATCGGTCGCAAGGTCCCGGAATCTGTCGGACACCGCGAGCACGAGGGCGCCGGAGTCGGCGAGAATGTACCGGACTTCTCGGGCGTTGAGCCGAAAGTTGACCGGGACGACGATGGCGCCGAGATTCGCCGCGGCGAACAGCACGCGCACGAATTCGATGGAGTTCTCCATCAAGATCGCGACACGGTCCCCGCGGCGCACTCCGAGTTCGTGCAGTGAGGCCGCCGTGGCGGCCACGTCACGCTCGAGGTCCACGTACGGCACCGTCCGGCCGCTTTCGCCGTCGATCAGTGCGGTCGCGTTGGGTCGGCGATGTGCACGCCGTGCGATCCAGTCCCCGATTCCGCCTTGCATTTCATCTCTCCTAGGTCTTGGTGTCACTGCCCCGTCGCTGCGAGGTGACCGCTCAGCTGTGCGGAGCCCATGTCGGGCGGCGCCGCTCGGCGAATGACCGCATTCCTTCTCTGGCCTCGTCGGACCGGAAGTACCTCGCCGACACGTCCTGCATCGTCGACAGCTCGTCGGCAATCGACGGGATATCGGACCGGAGAACTTGCTTTGTTCCGGTCCATGCCCTCGGAGCGCTCATCAGCAGCATCTCGACGAGGCGATCGATTTCGCCCTCGAGGGCGTCGGGCGGCGCCACCGCACTGAGCAAGCCGATGCTCGCCGCGTGATGAGCATCGAATGTGTCGCCGGTCAGGAACAGCCGATGAAGCGCATGCGGCACGACTCGGTGTCGCAGCGGCACCGAGATGACCGCCGGGACGACCCCGATCCGCACCTCGGTGAAGGCAAAGGTGACGGTATCTACCGCGACGGCGAAATCACATGCCGCGACCAAACCGGTGCCGCCGGCGCGTGCTGGGCCCGCGAGGCGGGCAACCACCGGCTTCGGGGAGGTCCACAACAACTCGAGGACGGCGCAGAAGTCCCGCGCAGCGGCACCCTTGCGTTGCGGGTCCTCCTTCAGATCCGCGCCGGCGCAGAACACCGGTCCGGTGTGGGTTACGACGACGACACGGACCTCGTCGTCCTGCAGGGCCGCGGTCAGCTGGGCGAGCATCTGCGAGCACAGGTGCGAGGACAGCGCGTTGCGGTTGCGGGGGGAATCGAGCGTCACGGTGGCGATGCCCCGGGTGACGTCGCTGCGCACCAGCTCTTGCCGGCTCATCGGCGTGGCGGCCGTCATCGGTCCGCCCGGGGTGCGCCCAGCAACCGCTTGGCGATGATCTCGTTCATGATCTCGTTCGTCCCCCCGCCGATACCGAGGATGCGCGAGTCACGATAGTGCCGCTCGACCTCGGTCTCACGCATGTAGCCCATGCCACCGTGGATCTGTACCGCCTCGTCGACCACGAAGTCACAGGCAGCGACCGCGGTGTTCTTCGCCATCGCGACCTCCGCGCCGACATCCTCACCGGCCGCCCACCGAGCGGTCACGTCGCGGACGTAGGTGCGTGCCACCATCGTCTGTCGCTGCATCTCCGCGAGCTTGTGGCGGATCACCTGCCGTTCGGCCAGGGGCACGCCGAACGTCGTGCGGACCGTCGCGTGCTCCTTCGCCAGGCCGACGCAGCGTTCTGCGGTCGCCACCGCCTGCACTGCGAGCGTGAGCCGCTCGGATTCGAAGCGCTGCATGATCTGGAGGAAGCCGGTGTTCTCCTGCCCGATGAGGTTACGGGCGGGCACCCGCACCTGGTCGAAGACGAGTTCGGCGGTGTCCGAACACAGCCACCCCATCTTCTTCAGCCTTGATGCGACCGTGAAGCCCGGGCGATCGGACTCGACGATCAGCAACGAGACCCCGCGATGGCCCGGGCCGCCGGTGCGGGCGGCGACCGTGACGAAGTCCGCGCGGGTTCCCGAGGTGATGAAGGTCTTTCCACCGGTGATCACGTACTCGTCGCCGTCACGCACCGCGCGAGTGGTGATGGAGCCGACGTCCGAGCCGGTGCCGGGCTCGGTGACGCCGAGAGACGCAATCTTGGTGCCGGCAACGACGGGACGGACGAACTCGTCGAGTTGCCACGGGTCACCGGCGGCCGCGATATGCGGCGCGCCGATGGTATGGGAGAACAGTGCCGAGGTAACCCCTGTGCTCCCGCCGGCGAGGATGATCTCCTCGTTGGCGACCATCAGATCGATGAAGTCGCCCTCACCGCCGGCCTTCTCGGGGAAATCGAATCCCAGCAGGCCGAGCTCGGCGGCCTTCTCGTGCAGGGATCGGGGTAATTCGCCGGCTTCCTCCCATGCCGGCAGGTTCGGCGCGATTTCGCGACGGGTGAAGCCGCGCACGGCCTCACGGAGGGCGCGACGCTCGTCGGTGTACCAGAGCTCGTTCGCGGAGGTCATCGGGTCTCCAGGGGCAGTAGGGTGGTCGGGATGTCGACGTGTTTGGCGCGCAGATACTCCCCCAGGCCCTTCGCCTGGGAATCGAGGTGTGGATTGGCGGCCACGCCCCGGCCGAGCAACCCGACGATGGTCACGCCGCAGGCGCGCAGAAGCGGAAGCTCCCACATTCGCAGCTCGCAGCCTGCCGCTTCGGGCAGCAACTCCCGCACGGTGTCCTCGCTCCACCAGGAGCGCAGCCAGGGGTGGCCCTCGTCGTTGCGGGCCCACACGCCGAGGGTGGCGTTACCGGCCTTGTCGCCCGAACGTGCGCCCAGGACCGCGCCGAGCGGCAGCCGCTGTGTCGGTCCGTGGTACGTCTTCGTGCTCGGCGGGGTGGGTGGGTGGATGTCGGGCAGTTCCGCCGACGCGGGGGCGCCGGGCACGGTCCAGGTGCGCGCGCCGAGGGTGACGCGCTGGTCGAACAGCTCGGACCGCATGAGGGTGGGCCAGAACACGGTGAACTCGGTGCCGGTTCCCGGAGGGGCGGTGAAGTACGTGCCCGGATAGGTGGCCAGTCCGATCTCCACGGCGGCTCGGGAGAACCGACTCACTCGCTGGCGATCCGTACCCGTGACGGTGATCGTCAGCAGCGCGACGGCCTCTTCCATCGTGGCCGGGTCGGGCCGATCGGTACGCAGCAGCCGCACGGTTACGCTGTCGAATGCCTTCTCGCCCTCCGGGATACGTTTCCACAGTGCATCCTGGACGACTCGGGCCTTGTCCTCGATGTGGGTTCCGGTCAGGACGAAGGTGGTGTCGTTGCGCCATCCACCGGAGAACACCGCACCGACCTTGACGGTCGCCGGGGCCGGTTCTCCCCGGACTCCGGACAGGCGCACCCGGTCGGCACCGACCGATTCCACGTGCACGGTGTCCAGTCGGGTGACGACGTCGGGGTTCGCGTAGCGGGGGCCGTCGATCTCGTACAGCAGCTGCGCCGTGACCGTCTCGGTCGTGACGGCACCGCCGGTTCCGGGGTGTTTGGTGATGACCGAGGAGCCGTCCGGGTAGATCTCGGCGATCGGAAATCCGACCTCGCTCATCTCGGGGATCTCGGTGAAGAACGAATAGTTGCCTCCGGTGGCCTGTGCACCGCACTCGATCACGTGGCCGGCGGCGACCGCGCCGGCCAGCGCATCCCAGTCCGTTCGGTCCCAGCCGAAGTGCCATGCCGCGGGGCCGACGATGACGGCGGCGTCGGTGACGCGGCCGGTGATCACCACGTCGGCCCCTGCCCGCAATGCCTCGACGATTCCCCAGGCGCCCAGGTAGGCGTTGACGACGATCGGGTCGACGTCAGTGGGAAAGGCCTGACCGGAGTCCAGATGCGGAGCGTCCCAGCCGCGGGCGCGTTCCCGTGCGAACAGCTCGGTGGCGTCGTCACCGTCGACGACGGCTACTCGAACGGTGCGGCCGAGTCGCTCGGCGATCGCGGTGATCTGCGCGGCGCAGCCGTGCGGATCGAGTCCGCCGGCGTTGGACACGATCTTGATTCCTCGGTCGAGGCAGTCGCCCAGCACGTCGTCGAGTTGGGTGACGAAGGTGCGGGCATAGCCGGATCCGGGGTTGCGGAGTTGCTGTTTGGCCAGCAGTCCCATCGTCAGTTCGGCCAGCCAGTCACCGGTGAGCACGTCGATCGGGCCGCCGTCGATCATCTCGCGGGCTGCCGACAAGCGGTCACCGAAGAAGCCGGAACAGTTGGCGATGCGTAACGGTGTCGTGTTCATGCTTCCCCCTCGGCGCCGATTGTCACCAGTTCGGTCTGCGCGTCGACGTACTGGCCGACCGACACGTTGATCTTCTGGACCACTCCGTCGGCGCCGGCCAGCGCGGGGTGTTCCATCTTCATGGCTTCGAGTACGACCAGTTTCTGGCCTGCCGCGACGGTGTCGCCCTCGCTAATGAGGACGGCGACGACGGTCCCGGGCACCTCACTGACCGGGCCCGCCGCGGACGCGGCCAGCACGGTGCGGTCGGGCAGACGCGGTTCCGGTACCCAGCCGGACTGGCTGGTCGCATCGTTGATCCAGATCGAGCCGTCCCGATGGGTCGCGACGGCACACGGGTAGTCCACGCCGTCGTATCGCACCCGGACCGTGTCGGCACCGAGATCGATCAGGTCGAAGCGATGGCGGGTGCCGTCCAGGTCGAGAACGAGTTCGGTGTCGCCGGACGGTGCGGCCAGGCGGTAGGCCACCGGGATGGGCTCTCGCCCGAAAGGCTGCCACACCGCGGAGGTCAGCATCTCCGCGACGAGCGTCCGGAATCCGGGGGCGGCGAACCCGGTCGCCGGGTTCGCGGCCCGCCGACGAGAGACCGATGCTGCCAGCCCGGCAGCCAGGTGGACCACCGTCGGGGTGGCGGGAGCAGGATCGAGAAGGTCCTGGTGGTGGTCGAGGAAGTCGGTACACGTTGCGCCGGACAAGAAGTCCGGGTCACGAAGCAGGGCCGCGAGGAAGCTGCGGTTCGTCACCAGACCGTGGATTCGCGTGGCATCCAGCGCCGAGGCGAGCGCGGCGGCCGCCTCCTCGCGGCTGTCCGCACGGGCGATGATCTTCGCCATCATCGGGTCGTAGTAGGCCGAAACCTCGCCGGGCGCGGACACACCGACCTCGTAGCGCAGACCCGGACGCTCCGGGTACTCCAACAGATGGAGCGGGCCCGGGGTGGGCAGAAAACCACGGGCGGGATCCTCGGCGTAGAGCCGGACCTCGATCGCGTGGCCGCGCGGAACGACGTCCGCCTGTTCGATCCCCAAGGCCTGACCCTGTGCGACACGCAGCTGCAGCGCCACCAGATCCAGGCCCGTGACTTCCTCAGTCACCGGGTGTTCGACCTGCAGACGGGTGTTCATCTCGAGGAAGAAGAACTCGCCCGTGCGGTCGTCGAGCAGGTACTCGACCGTACCGGCGCCGAGATAGCGGAGTTCGCGGACCAGAGATACCGCGGTCGCGCCCATCTTCTCCCGGAGCTCGGGCCCGACGACCGGTGACGGCGCCTCTTCGAGCACCTTCTGGTGCCGGCGCTGCACGGAGCATTCACGTTCCCCGAGATGCACCGCCGATCCGTGTGCGTCCCCGAACACCTGGATCTCGATGTGCCGCGCCTTGTCCAGATACCGCTCGAGGAACACCGTCGCATTGCCGAACGAGCTGGCGGCCTCCCGACGGGCACCGGCGACGGCGTCGACGAGAGTGTCGAGATCGTCGACCCGGCGCATTCCCTTACCGCCCCCGCCCGCGGTGGCCTTCACCAGCAGTGGGAAGCCGACCTCGCAGGCTGCCGCCGCCCAGGCTGTGGGGTCGTCACCGGTGATCTCGGCATCCGGCAGCACCGGAACTCCGGCTCGTCGCGCGATCGCCTTCGCCTGGTCCTTCAGCCCCATGCTGCGCATCGACTCCGGTGAGGGGCCGACGAACAGGATGTCGGCCCGGCGGCAGGACTCGGCGAACTCCGCGTTTTCGGACAGGAATCCGTATCCGGGATGGATCGCATCGGCACCCGCTCGACGGGCGGCGTCGATGATCTTGTCGGCGCGCAGGTACGAGTCCGCGCTTGCGGTGCCACCGAGGGCAACCGCGAGATCGGCATCGAGGACGTGGGGTGACCGAGCGTCCGGGTCCGAGTACACCGCGACGGTGCGAATTCCTAGGGCGCGTGCGCTGCGGATGATCCGTCGTGCGATCTCCCCCCGGTTGGCGACGAGAAGGGTGGTGATGCGGTTACTGCTCACGGTTGTTTTCCTCACATCCGGAAGGGGGCGAATCGGGTCGCACCGACGACGGGGGCCGAGTGCGTAGCCGACAGGGCCAACCCCAGCACGGTGCGGGTGTGCCGCGGATCGATGACGCCGTCGTCCCACAGGCGCCCGGTGGCGTACACCGCGCTCGACTGGGTCTCGATCATCTCTTCGATCTCGCGGCGTACCTGGGCGTCCTGTGCATCGTCGTAGTCGGCGCCCGACCGTGCTGCCGCTGTGCGCCGGATGATCGACATCACCCCTCCGAGCTGGGGGCCGCCCATGACGGCGATGCGGTGGTTCGGCCAGGTGAACACGAAGCGCGGGTCGTAGGCGCGTCCGGACATGGCGTAGTTGCCGGCACCGTACGAGGCGCCGACCATGAGGGTCAGATGCGGAACGGTCGAGTTGGAGACCGCATTGATCAGCTTCGCCCCGTCCTTGATGATGCCGCCGCGTTCGGCCGCGGAGCCGACCATGAAGCCGGTGATGTTCTGGACGAACAGCAGCGGGATGCCGTGGGCGTTGGCGAGCTGAATGAAGTGGGCTCCCTTGTTGGCCTCCTCGGAGAACAGGATGCCGTTGTTGGCGAGGATGCCGACCGGGTAGCCGGCGATCGAGCCCCAGCCGGTCACCAACTGGGTCCCGTAGAGCGGTTTGAATTCGTCGAACCGCGAACCGTCGAGTATCCGAGCCAGGATTTCCCGTACCTCCACCGCCCGTCGTGGGTCGGCCGGCGCGCATCCGAGCAGCTCTGCCTCGTCGTAGGCCGGCGGATCGGCAGGCAGTGACGGGGCAGGACCGGCCTTGCGCCAATGCAGGTCGGCCACGATCTGGCGGCCGATGCGGATGGCATCGTGCTCGTCCTCAGCCAGGTAATCTGCCAGCCCGGAGACTCGGGCGTGCATCTCGGCCCCGCCGAGGGATTCGTCGTCGATATCTTCGTTGATCGCCATCTTCACCAGCGGTGGGCCGCCGAGATAGACCGAGGCGGCGTGTTTGACGAGCACCGTGTATTCGCTCATGCCCGGCATGTAGGCGCCGCCGGCGGTCGAGCTGCCGAATACCAAGGAGATGGTGGGAATGCCGGCAGCGGTCAGCCGGGTCAGTTCACGAAACGTCCGCCCACCGGGAACGAAGATGTCCGCCTGCGTCGGCAAGTCGGCGCCGCCCGACTCGACCAGTGTGATCAGCGGCAGCCTGTTGCGTTCGGCGATCTCCAGCGCGCGCAGCTGCTTGGCCACGGCATCGGGGTTGAGCGATCCCCCCTTCACCGTCGACTGGTTGGCGAGGATCATGCATTCGACGCCGTTGACCGTGCCGACACCCGTGATCAGACGGGCACCCGGCTGGGATCGGGGATCGTGGGCACCCGCGTAGCAGGACAGTTCCAGAAAGGGAGCGTCCTCGTCCAACAGCAGATCGACACGCTCACGTGCGAGGAGCTTTCCCCGGGAACGATGACGGTCGACTGCTTTCCCGCCCCCCGCCTCGAGGACCTGCACCGCGAGCTCCTCGAGGGGCCGCAGCGCGGCGAGCATCGCTTGTCGGTCGCACTCGAAAATCTCGGACTTCGGATCGAGCTTCGATTCGATCACAGTCATCAACACACCTCATTGCGCTAAGAGTTCGGCGGCAGCCCGTACCGCTGGTTTCCGCGAAGCGTCGTCGGCCGGTTCGACCTGGTTCGTGGGACTGTTCGATTACAGCCCTTCTTTGACAAGTATGTCAAGTGTTGAAGGCGGTATTTTCACAGTTGGAGTGCAGACAATAGCCGTTTGCTAGCCATAGAGCTCATCGGTAGTTGACATGCTGATCTGCAGATGTCTACTGTCGCGCCAGACGAGGTGGACACCGCCTCGTGGTACGTCGCTCGACCGCCGCGCCGCCGACACGCCCGATCAGCAGCCGAACGGAAACGCGTCCGAGTAGGTGCCCATTCGCGGGCTCGGGACACGAACGGCTGCGGTGCCCTCCGTAGGCAGAACCTGGTAACGGCCGTGAGAGAGGCGTCGCCACCAGGTGGACGCTCGCCCGCCCGAGCAACACGTACATGCGCGCTGTTGCCGCGGCTACGGCAAGCGCTGCCACGCCGGCAGAACACGAGGAGATATCTTGACCACCCAACACCGAGGGCTCGAACTTCCTGCGCTACAGAACTTTCTCCGCCGATCGGGCATTCCCTCGACGGAGATCTACGGGCAGAGCTGATTTCGGGAGGCAAGTCCAACCTGACCTACCACATCGTCGACGACTCCTCGCGCTGGATTCTTCGGAGGCCCCCGACAACGGGACGGACCCCGTCCGCCCATGACGTGGCACGGGAATTCCGCATCACATCCGCGCTGCAGCGCACAGACGTCCCTGTGGCCACACCCGTCATCCTCTGCGAGGACGAGACGGTCCTCGGGGCTCCGTTCACCCTCGTCGAGTACGTTTCAGGCCAGGTTCTCCGGACCGGGTCGGACGTCGAGGCGCTGTCCGACGACCAGATCGACGCGTGTATGACCGGTCTGATTCGAGTGCTCGGCGCACTTCACAACGTCGACTACCAGGCGGTGGGATTGGGCACGCTCGGCCGGCCGGACGGGTATGTCACACGGCAGATCGACCTGTGGGCAAAGCAGTGGGACCGGGTCAAAACCCGGGACTCGGTCGACGTCACCAAACTGTACGATGCGCTCACCGACCTCGTACCGACGCACACGGACGCGTCCATCGTCCACGGTGACTACCGCATCGACAACACCATCCTGGCCTCCGAGGACGTCGGCACATTGGCCGCCGTGGTCGACTGGGAACTCTCCACTCTCGGAGATCCACTCACGGATGTCGCCTTGATGTGCGTGTACAGGCATCCGGCCTTCGATCTCGTTCTCGGAGAGCCCGGTGCCTGGACAAGCCCTCGACTTCCGTCGATCGACGATCTGGCTTCGCGCTACGCCGCGGCCTCAGGCCGAGTCCTGGACCACTGGAACTTCTACATGGCACTGGCCTACTTCAAGGTCGCCGTCATCGCCGAAGGCATCAATTACCGCTACCGCGTGGGCGCGACCGTGGGAGCCGGATTCGACCGTGCCGGTGAATCGGTGCCCGAATTCCTGGCAGCAGGACTCGGCTCCTTGACGTGACGAACTCCGTGAACGTTCCTCCCGCCTCCCCGACGGTGACGAATCCACGAAGCATCGGCGAACCGACCAACCTCCCGCCCAGCTCGCTTCCGCGACGAATGCCCTCGAACGCCGTTGGCCGCGTCCGCTCCACCGACGACTGCACGGTATGACCAACCGGCTCGGTCTGCGAAGGCCCAGCCTCGAACTCCCAAGGAGCATGTGATGCCCGAAGCTGTGATTGTCTCCGCCGCCCGTTCTCCCATCGGGCGGGCAATGAAGGGGTCGCTCAGGACGGTGCGCCCGGACGACCTGGCCACCCAGATGGTCGCGGCCGCCCTGGCGAAGGTGCCGGAGCTGGACCCCGCCCGGATCGACGACCTGTTGCTCGGCTGCGGCCAGCCCGCCGGCCAGTCCGGGTTCAACATCGCCCGCGTCGTCGCGGTGCAGTTGGGCTACGACTTCCTGCCCGGCGTGACCGTCAACCGCTACTGCTCGTCGTCGCTGCAGACCACCCGCATGGCGCTGCACGCGATCAAGGCCGGCGAGGGCGACGTGTTCGTCTCCGCCGGTGTCGAGTCCGTCTCCAGCTTCGTCACCGGCAACGCCGACGGCCTGCCGAACACCAAGAACCCGCTCTTCGCCGACGCCGAGGCCCGCACCGCCACGCTCGCCGAGGGCGGCACCGCGTGGACCGACCCGCGCAGCGAGGCCCTGCTGCCCGACGTGTACATCGCGATGGGCCAGACCGCGGAGAACGTCGCCTCGATGACCGGCATCTCCCGCGAGGACCAGGACCGGTGGGGCGTGCGGTCGCAGAACCGGGCCGAGGAAGCCATCAAGTCCGGCTTCTTCGAGCGCGAGATCAGCCCCGTCACCCTGGCCGACGGCACGGTCGTGACCACCGACGACGGGCCGCGGCCGGGCACCACCTACGAGGCCGTGAGCCAGCTGGGGCCGGTGTTCCGCCCCGACGGCACCATCACCGCCGGCAACGCCTGCCCGCTCAACGACGGCGCCGCGGCCCTGGTGATCATGTCCGACACCAAGGCCAAGGAGCTCGGGCTGACCCCGCTGGCGCGGATCGTCTCGACCGGCGTGTCCGGCCTGTCGCCGGAGATCATGGGTCTGGGCCCGATCGAGGCCGTGAAGAAGGCTCTCGCCCACGCCGGCAAGACCATCTCCGACATCGACCTGTTCGAGATCAACGAGGCGTTCGCCGTGCAGGTGCTCGGCTCCGCCCGGGAGCTCGGCATCGACGAGGACAAGCTGAACGTCTCCGGTGGTGCGATCGCCCTCGGCCACCCGTTCGGCATGACCGGGGCGCGGATCACCGCCACCCTGCTCAACAACCTGCAGACCCACGACAAGCAGTTCGGCGTGGAGACCATGTGCGTCGGCGGTGGCCAGGGCATGGCGATGGTGCTCGAGCGCCTGAGCTGACGCGGCCGTCATAGGCCGACCTCACAAGGCAGAGCGGATGCGACGGTGAAAACCGGGGCGCGATTCGCCACCGAGATCCGGTTGTCTCCGGCTGCGGTGTCGGACGAGAGTCTGTGCAACCTCAGCGTTTCGGGGCCTTGGCGCAGCGGCGGGACAACAGTCGAGGCGGGCACCCTGGGCGGGACACGACTCCCCGGCAATCCCGAGGGGCCTCCCGTCGGTTCTGCCCCAGTCTGCCGGTCGACCGCGTGGGCGACCTCCTGGCGTTGTCGTATCGGTTCGGTGGACCGGCCCCGCTCGGGGCCGTCACCGTGGATGCCCCACTGCCGCCGCTGCCCAGCCCTCCGCGCCGGAAAGCGGCTCCATCTGCACTGAAGATCGTCCGCCTCAGTCGTGGACCGAGCAACCGCCTGCCGCAGGACGAGGCGCTCCCATCTGCCGGATCGGGGTCATGTCATGTTGGATTTTATGGCTCTCTTCTGCGGTGATATCGAATACGTCTCGCCGAGGACGGGCTGATTTGTTGACATGCATGTCATCGGACTGCGACGGTGATTCCCATCACACCCTACGTTTGTTTGGAGGAGCGATGTCCGCATCAGCAACCGGTGAGATCACCGCACAGCAGCCGGGTCGGGAAGTAGATGCCGTGGTGGTCGGGGCCGGGTTCGGTGGGCTGTACATGGTGCACCGGCTGCGGGAGATGGGACTGACGGTGCAGGGCTACGAGTCCGCTCCGGACGTAGGGGGAACGTGGTGCTGGAACGGCTACCCGGGCGCGCGGACCGACTGCGAGGGGTACTACTACTGCTACTCGTTCGACCCGGAGATGCTGCAGCAGTGGAACTGGACGGAGCGGTATCCCACCCAGCCGGAGATGCGGGCCTACTTCGGGTACGTGGCCGACAAGTTGGATCTGCGGCGCAGTTACCGGTTCGGGACTCGCGTCGAGGCGGCGGTGTTCGACGAGGACTCCGGGCGGTGGCAGGTGCGCACCGAGGCCGGTGAGCGGACCTCGGCGACGTACCTGATCACCGCCGTGGGAATCCTCTCGGCCCCGAACCTGCCGAACTTTCCCGGCGTCGAGTCCTTCGAGGGGCAGTGGTACCACACCGCGTACTGGCCCGAGGAGGGCGTGGACCTGGCCGGCAAGCGAGTCGGGATCATCGGCACCGGCTCGACCGGAGTGCAGGCCATCCCGCTGCTCGCCGAACAGGCCGAGCACCTGACCGTGTTCCAGCGGACCCCGAACTATGTGATCCCGGCCCGCAACCGGCCCGTCTCACAGCAGGAGATGGACGAGGTCAAGGCGCGTTACGACGAGGTATGGGCCAAGGTGCGCCGGCACTGGTTCTCGTTCCCGTTCGACATGGCCAACATGCTCGCGGGCTCGACGGACGAGGAGGAGCGCACCCGGATCTACGAGCAGGGCTGGGCAAACGGCGGATTCCCGTTCCTGTTCACCTTCGACGATCTGCTGTTCGATCCCGTCGCGAACGAGTCGGCAGCGGAGTTCGTGCGCACCAAGATCCGTGCCGCGGTCGAGGACCCGGCCGTCGCCGAGTTGCTGTGCCCGCGCTACCCCTTCGGTGCCAAGCGTCCGCCGTCGGGCACGGGCTACTACGAGACGTTCAACCGAGACAACGTAGCCCTGGTCGACGTGGCCACCAACGCGATCGCCGAGATCACCCCCCGCGGAGTCCGGTTGGCCGACGGCACCGAACACCAGGTCGACGTCCTCGTCTTCGCCACCGGCTTCGACGCATCCACCGGAGCACTGACCCGAATGAACATCGTCGGCCGCGACGGACGCGTTCTCGCCGACAAGTGGGCCCCCGGCCCGAGCACCCACCTGGGCATCGGTACCCACGGCTTCCCGAACATGTTCATGATCACCGGACCGCAGAGCCCGTTCACCAACATCCCCCCGTGTGCGCAGAACACTGCCGACTGGATCGCCGAGGCCATCGCCCACCTCCGCCGCGAAGGCGCGACCCGCATGGAAGCCACCGAGGCAGCCGAGCAGGCCTGGACCGAACAGATCACCGCCATCGCCGAACAAACCCTGCTCACTGCCGGTAAGGACGTGCACTCCTGGTTCACCGGCACCAACGTCGACGGCAAGGCCGCCGTCATCAACGTCTTCTTCGGCGGCGCCGACAAGTACATGGACATCTGCGAGCAGGTCGCCGCAGACAACTACTCCGGCTTCGAGATCACCACCACCGAGCCCGCCTACGCCCGCTAGCCCATCTCTAGTAATCAGGAGTACCGACGATGACGAACGACGTGCGCACCGACGCTCTGCGCGATCTCTACGGAAGCTGGGCCAAGCGGGCCGCCGACAACCCCGACATGGACCTTGCCACCATGCGCGACATCTACGAAGAAGCGCATCTTCTGGCAACCGAACCCGAGGACGTCACCTACCGCGAGGTCGACGCAGATGGCGTCAGCGCGATGTGGATCGTTCCTGCGGGCGCACCCGACAACGCCGCCATCATCTACACCCACGGGGGCGGATGTTCGGTGATGTCGATGCACAGTCACCGCAAACTCGCCGGCCACCTGGCCAAGGCGGCCGGTGTGAAAGTGCTGAACGTCGATTACCGTCGCGCACCCGAATACCCGTACCCCACCCAACTCGACGAGGCACAGAAGGTCTACCGGTGGCTGCTTGCCCAAGGCATCGAGCCGACACGCATCGCCACAGCAGGGGACTCGGCCGGCGGCAATCTCGCCACCACCCTTGTCCTGGCTCTGCGCGATGCCGGTGAACGCCTTCCGGCCGCGATTGTCGCGTTCTCGCCCTGGTACGACCTGGAACACAGGGGCACCACCCTCGAAACCAATGCCGGCACCGACGCTCTCATCGACCGGGCCGTCGTGGAGATGATGGCCCAGATGTTCCTCGGCGAGAACGGGTCACCCACCGATCCGTTGACCAACCCCCTCTACGCCGATCCCGCCGGTCTGCCGCCGATGTACCTGACCGCCGGCGGCTACGAAACGCTTCGGGACAACGCGGAACGCTTCACCGATCTGGCACGCGGCGCAGGGGTGGAGGTGACTCTGGAGATCACACCGGAAATGCAGCACGTCTTCCAGTTCATGGCTGGACGGTCTCCGGAAGCCGACGCGTCCATCGCGGCGGCAGGCGCCTTCGTCCGTCGACACCTCGACCTCTGATTCATCAGCGACATCTCACACACCTACCTGTGGCCGGCGGGGGTCCGATATCGATTCGGACCCTGCCGGCCGCAGGTGCGGCCTCCGTGGTCGCCGCAGCCAGACAGGAGCCCCGGTGAGCGTCTTCGAACTCTCCGAACGCACTCAGCACTACCGAGCCGAACTGCTCGACTTCATGGACTCGCACATCTACCCCGCCGAGTCCGTCTACGACCGGCAGATGCGTGAGTCCGGAGATCCTCACTTCCAACCCCCGATCCTCGAAGAACTCAAAGACGAGGCACGGCGGCGCGGACTGTGGAACCTGTTCCATCCGCATCCGGAATGGGGACCGGGATTGACCAACCTGGAGTATGCCCCCCTCGCCGAAATCATGGGTCGCAGCCACATCGCATCCGAGGCCTGCAACTGCAGCGCACCGGACACGGGAAACATGGAGGTGCTCACACTCTTCGGCACCGACGAGCACAAGCGGACATACCTCGAACCGTTGCTGGCCGGGGAAATCCGCTCCGCCTTTGCCATGACCGAACCCGCAGTTGCCAGCTCGGACGCGACCAACATCGAACTCCGGATGGAACGCGACGGTGACGTCTATGTGCTGAACGGCCGCAAGTGGTTCGCCTCCAACGCCATGCACCAGAACTGCCGCGTGCTGATCGTGATGGGAAAGACCGATCCGTCCGCGCCACCGCACCGGCAACAGTCGATGATGGTGGTGCCGATCGACGCCGAGGGTGTCACCGTGGTGCGTAACCTCCCGGTCTTCGGTTATGTCGACCGCGAGGGCCACGCCGAGGTGCTCTTCGACAACGTCCGCGTACCGAAGGAAGACCTCCTCGCCGGGGAAGGAGAGGGCTTTGCGATAAGCCAAGCGCGACTGGGCCCCGGACGAATTCACCATTGCATGCGTGCAATCGGAATGGCCGAACGAGCACTGGAGTTGATGTGTACCCGGGCGCTCACGCGCACGACCTTCGGAGAACCACTCGGCGAACGTGCCAACATTCAGGACTGGATCGCCGAGGCTCGCATCGACATCGAAATGGTCCGTCTGCTCACCTTGAAGGCGGCTCACATGATGGACACCGTCGGCAACAAACAGGCCCGAACCGAGATCGCCGCGATCAAAGTGGCCGCGCCCCGAATCGCCCTGAAGATCGTCGACCGTGCAATCCAGGTGCACGGCGGCGCCGGTGTCACCGACGATTTTCCGCTGGCCATGGCGTACGCCCACCTGCGCACACTCCGGATCGCCGACGGGCCCGACGAGGTCCACCTGCGTGCCATTGCCAAGGGAGAACTGAAGAAGTACAGGTCCGCCACCTGGGACCCGGTGAGGCCCGACACTGCGAAGGTCGCAGACGTCCGATGAGCCCATACGAGTTGAAAGGACGCACCGCGCTCGTCGTCGGTGCCTCCCGTGGCATCGGATTGGCCACAGCGCAGGCGTTCGCTGCCGCCGGCGCCGACGTCGTACTCACATCCCGCTCCGCTCAGTCCGCTGACGCCGCTGCTGCAGAGGTCGGGGGGACGGCGATCGGGGTAGGCGTGCACGCCGTCGACGAAGACGGTGCCCGGCGGTGCATCGACGACGTCATCGAGCGATTCGGCGGTCTCGACATCCTGGTGAACAATGCCGGCACGAATCCCGCCTACGGCCGGATGACAGAACAGGATCATGGGCGATTCTCGAAGACGTTCGACGTCAATCTCTGGGCACCGTTGCTGTGGAGCGGTCTCGCCGCGAAAGCATGGATGGCGGACAACGGTGGCGCGATCGTAAACACCGCCTCGATCGGAGGCATGGTCGCCGAGAGGGGAATCGGCGTGTACAACGCCTCGAAGGCAGCATTGATCCATCTCACCAAGCAGCTCGCAATGGAACTCGCACCGGCGATCCGCGTCAACGCCGTAGCGCCAGGAGTGGTGCGCACCAAGCTCGCCGAAGCGCTATGGGCGGAACAGGAACAATCGGTGGCCGCGGCCACCCCACTCGGAAGGATCGGTGAGCCGGACGACGTCGCATCGGCGATCCTGTTCCTCGCCTCCGACGGTGCCCGCTGGATCACGGGCGAGACACTGGTCGTCGACGGTGGTCAACTCCTCGGAGATGCAAGGAACTTTGCAGGATAGACCGCGGCCTCGACGGTGTGCCGGATGTCAGCGGCCGAAGACGAGCTGTTGTCGCCCGGCCGATCGTGTGGTCGAGCGCTCCGCACCGAAGACGTCGACTGCAGCAAATGGACCGTGCTCCACCAAGGGGGGGTACTGAACGGCAGAGGCGACCTCATCACGCTCAAGGCCGGAACCCCCGCCGATCCGGATGAGGTGACCGCGCAGGCCGCGCCCGTACTCCGGACGTGGTGGACTCCTGGCCCCGTGATGTTCCAGCCCCGTGGAAGGAGAGTGGTACCGCAGGCTCGGTGTCTGCTGACGAATCGTGGGGCGGGAGGAGCCAATCCCACGATTCACCGCGCGAATGCGTCCACCGTTCGTCGCACTGGCGCATCCGTCGGCACTGAAGCTCCGCATCTGGGGCGACTCCCCTTCGAAACGGATGCTGTTCGGGAAGAGCCCATCAGACTGGGATTATCGCGATCGCAGGTGCCGAACATGTGCTCTGGCACGCTCTCATGGCCTCGTCACGAGTGACAGGGCTCGCAAAGGGCTCAAGTCATGAAATCGTTGTCAACTACTGTAAGGAGACCAGTGGTGTCATCCCCGCTCAGATGCAAGCAAATCGGGAGCGTGCTGGTCATTACTCTCGATCGACCGCAGTTGAAGAATGCCATCAATCGCGAGATGGCCGAGTCGTTGGCCGACGCCTTCGACCGACTGGACGCGGACGACAGTCTCAAAATCGGGGTTCTTACAGGCGAAGGTCCCGACTTCTGCGCCGGCATGGATCTCAAAGCCTTTGCCGATGGGGTGATGCCGGAAACACGAGAGCGCGGCCTTGCTGGACTGACGCGCGTGCCTCCGCGCAAACCGTTGATCGCTGCCGTCGAAGGTCATGCAGTGGCGGGTGGCTTCGAACTTGTCCTGTCCTGCGATCTCGTTATCGCCTCGGAAACTGCAAGATTTGGGCTACCCGAGGTGAAAAGAGGCCTTATCGCCGCGGGTGGTGGAATCGTCCGTCTGGCGCAGATGGTCCCGCGTAACCAGGCAGCCCACCTTCTCCTTACCGGAGATACTATTCCGGTAGGTGAAGCAAAGGAGATCGGCGTCGTTAATTCGATTTCCTCGGCGGGAATGGCCTTGGACGACGCCATCGATCTAGCACACCGAATCAGTCGAAACGCGCCCCTTGCGGTCGCTCGAACGAAAGAACTGTTCACCGCCAGTCTGTGCCTAACCGCTGAGGAAGCCTTCGACATGGTCGACCTTGCTGCGCCTCAAATTCTCTTCTCGAACGACGCACGCGAAGGCGCCACAGCCTTCAGGGAGAAGCGTCTACCGAGATGGTCGGGATCGTAAAGAAGACCGGACGTGAGGAGTCCGGAGAAGGCCATCATCGATCACTGCGACGTGGAGAAGGATGCAGGAGCAATTATCGCTAGTGCTCAGCATCGCCGATGGGCACCGTTCCATAAGCCACGGGCTCGCCGCCTGTAATACTCAAAGCGCGACGCACCATCAGCTGTCGTCGCCGCTAAGCGATGCACACACATCGGATACGCGCCGTACTGGTAACCAGGCCTTATGTAAGCCAAGCACGGCATATTGCATCCAGTGACCGATCCGGTCAGCCGATCTGCGATTGAGAACTAGCTACCAGCGTTCCTCAGCGAGAGTCACTGTGTCGATCTGCTGTTCGATGCGGAACGGATCTAGACAAAATTTGAAGGACAGCGTTCTTGAGCTACATGGCATGGTGCGGACGTATGCCCTCTTCCGCCCCATCCCTGTGTTCCCGCGGGGCGATGTAAGGTCTTGCGACCGGTCAGATGAGAACGTCCGGCAGACCTAGAGGAAGAGCAGAAACAGTGACGCTTGTACCGTCGTTGGAGGTATCTACCGCAATTTCAGCGTGGTCGATGCTGGCCACCGCAATCATCGCCCTGATTGCCGGCATCGTGGCACTTAGCCAGTTGTGTGAAGCGCGTAGCAACAGGCGACAGGCAAAGGATTTGGCGTACGACTCGGCGCGCCCATATGTGGTGGTCTACATGGAGCCCAGTGCAGCGACTGAGCAGATCATTGATCTTGTTATCAAGAACATCGGCCAGACGTGGGCCTCCCACGTTTGCGTACGGATTTCGCCCCATCCGCAGGAAAGCTCATCGGACCAGGGAGAAGGCATAAAAGATGTGGTGATCCCCACGGTCATCCCGTTCCTCGCACCGGGCCAAGAGTGGCGAGTGTTCTGGGACTCAGGCTTGACCAGGAAGGGCAGCGGACTTCCGGATTCGCATGTAGCGATTGCTACGTACAGCAGTTCGGTGAAGACCCATCGGGACACCTTCAATCTAGATTGGAGCATCTACCAGGGGCGGAAGTGGTCCAACGTCCTGGGTGTCCATGACGTGGCCACCAGAATGCTTGATGTCAAGAATTCTCTCAATTCGTTCAAGGCGATTATGAAGGACCGGATGGAGGTGCACACCTGGGATGGACAGACGCAGAGAGTGACGCTTGCCGAACAACGAGAAGGAGATAAGAAGGTTGTTGACGACGCGCTACGAAGAGCAGGCGTGAAGAATGTTGGGGAATAGCTCAAAGTTCGCGGCCCTCCCCTGGGCCGTCTGAAGCAATTTCTGTCCACGACAATGGCCTCGACCGCAGTTCCGCAACCTTATGAGGGGCACCTGCGGACGGTGGATCGGCGGAGATGCCCTATGCGTCCTCGTGGACAACGTCGTCCTCGGGGGACCACCGTGACCGCAAACCACAGCGGTGTCTGGACAACGACCCGCGCGGCCTACACAAAAAGCCGGCACGTCCGTGATATCCCTTACGAACCAAATGACCGGCTCTGACCAGTAGGCCGGCCCGCGTGAAACGGACCGCCAGTGAACCATCCCGATCCCTTCCCCGGCGACGGCCCCACCTACGACCCCTACGCCGAATACCGGGACAACAAGCCGGTGCACCGTCAGCATCGGATGGCCCCGCGCCACCGCACCGAGCCGGAACTCGAGCCGGTGATCGACGTGTCGACACCGGAACCGGAGCCTGGACGGTTCTCCGACGCCCCACCGGGGACACCGGCATGGCCGGTGACGCCGACACCGGAGCAGGTGGCCGCGCAGCGCGCCGAGGAGGAGCGGCAGCGGCAGTGGGCGCGATGGCAGGAGAACGTGCGGCGGCAGGCGTGGGAGGAGGCCCAACGGCAGGCCGCCGCGCAGTACGCGAACCGGCAGTCCCACGGTCCGGTCCAGCAGGTCACCGTCAACAACAACGTTCGTGCCGGCGGCGGGTGCCCGCACGGGCTGCACTTCATCCTCACCCTGCTCACCTGCGGGTTGTGGCTGCCTATTTGGATCATCCACGCGATCGTCGACGCGTTCCGCTAGGAACTGCCTGCCTCCGGCACGACTCGAACTGCCGGACTGGATATCGGCCGGAGGTGCCCGGTCCCCGGCCGCCTGTGCACCCGGCGGAGGGGGCGCGACTGACCTCGTGCATCCTCGACGCGCATAAACCCTCGCGACCCGCTCGGGGTTCCGGTCGTAACCGAGGCGGCCGGCGTAGTTGCCGTCGAGGACCCGATCCTGCTGGCTGCGTTGCGGAACCGAGTCCCACCACCGGTCCGCCTGCCGGAGCGCCTACACGGCATCGGGCTCGAGACCAATTAAGGTCGACCAATCACTCATTCAGGACAGGACACTCGACGTTGATTTCCAGAAGTACCGCTGTCGCTGCGGCAGCCGTGGCCCTTGCCGCTCCCTCGGTGATGCTCGCCCCTCCCGCCGCAGCGTCACCGGCTCCGGTGATCCAGCCTTTCGGCACCGTGATCCGTGGCAGTGGGGACGGCACCATCGCCCTCACCGAGTACGCGACCGCCCCGAACCTCACCGTCTTGGGCATCACCTTCACCCCCGGTGACAATGCGCTCGAGGGATACTCCATCTCGACGCCGACCCTGACCTACGGTGCGCGCGGCTATCGCGCCGACGTCGACTACTCGCAGTCGGATGCGTTCTTCTCCGGGGTCGTAGCCCCCCACACTTCGGTCACCCTCGACTACGCGTACGAGGTGGACAAGTCGCAGCTCAATCCGGCCACCCTGACCGTGCACATCGGACTCGAGGACTTCACGTGGACCGGGGATCTGGCCGGCAAGCTCCTGCCCCCGCCGCCGCCGCGCTTCGGAAGCAGCTGATCGATTCGTCGGACGCCCCGATTCCTCGGACCGGGGCGTCCGACATCACCAGTCCCTCCGGTTCTACCGAGGCGGGACATGCCGGCGGTGCCGCTCACGGTGAGGTGCCGGCCCGTGCGGGCGTATCCCCGCCTCGGTAACGAAACCGGAGGCCGGGGCGGTATTGCGGGGGTGAAAACACTGCGTTTGCTGCCGATCCTTGCGATCGCACTTGTCGTGTCCGGTTGCGGGGACGGTGATTCCAGCTCCCCTGCCGCCACCACACCTGCTCCGTCCGCGGTACCGGTGTCGACGACGAACGCGGCGGCCAGTTCGACGACCGCGTCTTCCGTCCCGGATTCGACTTCTGCGGAGATCAACCCTACCGCCACCGAGACCGTGGCGGAGGAACCGATGGTGGTCGAGCCCGTGGCCGACGAACCGGTGGTGGTCGAGGAGCCCTACATCGTCGACTGCCAGCTGGGGTTGGGACCGATCGTCACGTACTGGTCCGACGGCACGGTGACCGGGTATTCAGACTACTGTCAGTCGATCCATGACCAGGTCCTGGCAGACGAAGTGGCCGCCAACACGCCGGTGTGCGACGGCACCACCTGCCGATACCCTTCCGGCGCAACCCGACCGGACACGAATTCATCGCCCCGGTCCCCCTCGCCTTGGGTGCAAGGCCAGCTCGACTGGCAGGCATGCAAAGAAGCGGGAAACACCGACGAATACTGCCGTCTGACTCTCAATTGACGAGGGAGCCCCAGTGGCAGCATCTTCGTGGTGGCTGTGTCTGAATTCTTGGACAGTACGCACCGCTCCCAGGAGAGCAGAACGCCTACAGCTCCTCTAGCACGGTGAGCAGTTCCTCGAGCAGGGTGTCAGCGCGGGCTTCGATCTCGTCGAAGAGGTCGCCGAGATCGTCCAGGCTGTCGCGGGCGTGGCGGCGGGCAGCGACACCCCGTTCGTAGTAGTGCGGATCGAGATCGATCTCCGACTCGATCCACGCGGTCAGCCCCTCGTTGCGGTCGCTCTGCTTACGCAGCGGCAGCGGCGCACGGGCCCGCACCCGACCGGACAGATGGTCTCGCACGATCGCAGCGACGGATTGCGCGGTCATCGGTTGCGGCATCAGCGGCAGGTGTCCCCAGCGGTCGATCGGGGTCAGCAGGGGTTGCCGGGCCTGCCGGTCGGTGAGCACGCCCTGGTCCACGTCGACCGGATCGGTCAGGTGCTGGGCGAGCAGGTCGGTGTTCGGGTACCGATCGAGGAACGCCTGGACCTCCGCCCACCTGCCATACACCGCCACCGCCGCGCTCTCACCGGCGGACTCCGCTGCCAGGCAGAACCCTTCCCCGTCGGTCGTGGTGGCAACGAGGGTGCCGGCATCGAGGTGGATGTCGCCGCGGCGCAGCCGGGCCAGCTGGGCGAACGGCATCCCGGTGGCGGCCAGGGTCAGCAGGAGGGCGTCGCGGCGGCCGAACAGCCCGCTCGGCCAGCCGGTGGCCGGCAGCTCCGTTGCCCTGCGCAGTAGGAGCGGGGCGAGGCGGTCGAGGCGGGCGGCGCGGGCGGCATCGAGGCGGCGGCGGACGGTTTCGCTGCGGCCGGGCGGCGGGTGGCCGCGACCGGTGTGGACGGTGTTGATCGCCGAGACCCGGCGGCGCTGCGTGGCGGGGGCGGCGGGGTGCTCGTGCAGGAACAGCGCGAGTGCCTCCGGGGTCGTGGGGAGCGCGAGGTGGTCGGTGGCGGTGCACCAGTCGGTGAACAGGGCCCAGTCGTGCCGATACCGCGGCGGGATCCGCAGGCCCGCTGTCGTTCCCGAAGAATCACCGAGTCGCTCGGTCGAGGTGCTCATGGCGTTCAGAGACCCAGGTTGGTGACAGCGTTCCCGAGCAGCGGGGCGTGTTCGCGGGCGTAGACCTCGAGCATGGCGGGGGTGGTGTGTCCGGTCTGGCGCATGATGGCGTGCGCGCTCGCGCCGTTGCGGAAGGCCTGGGTGACGAACCCGGCGCGCAGCGAATGCCCACCCAACTGCGCCACGATCTCGGAGTCGTAGCCGGCGAGTGCGGCGCGGCGGCGGATCGCCGCATGGACTGCCGCCCCCGAGAGCGCAGTGGTCGAGAGGTTGCCGTTGCGGCGGATCGCGCGCAGCAACGGCGCCCCCGAGGTGGTGCGGGGGCGGGGGCCGCGGCACACGTGCGCCGCGAACGGCTCGGCAATGCGGAGCAGCCGGATGACGGCGGGGCGGCCGCCGGTGTCGTGGGCGGCGACGATCTGGGCCCACCGCATCCACGCGCACGGCGGACAACTGGTGTGCGACGCGGTGAACGGCAGGGCGCGGACGGTGCCGCGGCCCTCCTGGTCGGTCTTCGATTTCCGGAGTTTGATGTGCAGGCCGTCGAGCCGGTGCAGCGCGACGTCGCTGCAGGTGAGGGCGACGAGTTCGCTGCGGCGGAACGCCCCGGCGAACCCCAACAGGAGGAGGGCGGTGTCGCGGCGTTCCACCACTTCGTCGGCCCAGTTCTCGCAGTCGGCGCGGGCCTTGTCGACGATCGCGACGATGTCGGCGGTGAGCAGCGGCGCCCGCGGGCTGCGGGGCCGCTCGCCCGTGGTGGCGTAGCCCCGGCGAATCCCGGACATCGCCTGGCGGACCAGATCGTCCCCGGTCGGACTGGGGTGCCCAGTCTGGCGGTGGTGGTGGGCGATCGCGGCCAGGCGGTGCGCCAGGGTGGCCGGGGCGTAGGCCCGCTCCCCCGCCTCGGTGACGGTGTCGGCGCAGGCGACCAGGTAGGCGGCGACGGTGACCGGATGCGCCGGCAGCGCGGTGTGGCCCTCATTGGTGCACCAGGTGGTGAAGGCCCGCCACGCCGAGGCGTAGGTGCGGCGGGTCCCGGCCGCCCGCGCCGACGCCACCGACTCCGCGATCCGCGCCGCCGCGCCCGGCGCCAGACCCGGCACTGCGGGCCCGGAAGGGGTCCCGGGCACCACGATCTGCCCGTTCTCCGCGTCGTCCGTCTCATCGTCCACGGGTGGGCACGGTACCGGACGGCCCCGACACCGTCCCCGCAACCCGAAAGTGTGCTCACCTCGGGGTTCGCGCAGATCGCTGCGTAAATGGGAATTTGCACGCCCTATGATGTTCTGCGATCGAAGCGTCGGACCGACGGCCGCACCCCCTTCTGCCCGACAGGATTCCAACGCGTTCGGGTGACGGGCGGTTCCGTACGAGCGAGTCGCTGTCGTAAGACCGGTCAACACCCACGAAACTCGATGTCGTGGCAGCGGTGAGTCCACCGACGCCAGCAGGTCTACCCCCTACGGCCGCGACACCACTCGACCGGAAGCTACGGCATGGGACTGATCCATATCGAACTGTTCGCCACCCTCGACCTTGTTGGACAGGCACCCGCGGCCCCGACGAAGACCCGGAAGGATTCGACTTCGGCGGATGGCAGGCACCCCTCCTCGACGACGTCACCGGCGAGCAGATCGGGGCCGCCTACGAAGGCACCGACGCCCCGTTGCCCGGCCGCCGGACCTACGACATCTTCGCCGCCTTTTGGCCGCACCAGGACGGCGGCGCGGACAACGCGATCGCCACGCTCTTCAACCGCGCCCCCAAGTACGTGCGCACCAGCTCGTCGGGCACCTGCGCGGCGGTCGTGGACAGCACCCGGGCCAGGTTGCGCCGCAACTGAATCGGCCCACCACGGCGGCCCGCGCCGTCGGCGGCGACCTCGAACATGCGCTTCACCGACCGCTGCGGCAGTGCGCGCACCACCCGCCACCCCGCCGCGTCACCGAGATCGAGTGCTCGCACCGTCGGATTCATCGCCCACCTCCGGCCGCCGCCGAATCTCGCACGCTGTCCCGCACAGATCCCCACGTGAGTAGACAACACGCCCTTCGACGTGTCCGACCAGCGAGACGCAGAACCCGGCCTCCGATCCAGCCCCTTCCGTGTGCGCTCCGGGGCTCTCTTCTCCACCGGACATGACCGCCCGCGCCCCTCCTGATCCACGCGCCAGCGGACCACGGAGCACAACTCCCTGGGCGAGAAGCACGAAGACCCGGCCGGGGGTGATCCCCGGCCGGGCCTTCGTCGTGTTCCCTCTGCGAGCTAGGACTTCGGGCTGAACGCCGCCAACGGCTCGGACCCGGACCAGTCGTGGCCCCAGTAGCTGTCGGCGGTGATCTCCTCGGCCGTGTAATAGGTTTCGTCCACGAGCATGCCCTCGGTGCCGAACTCGAGGTCCCAGCCGCCGGGGGCGCGCACGTAGAACGAGACCATCTTGTCGTTCGTGTGCCGGCCCAGCGTCGAGGAGATGGAGAAGCCGAGCTTGCGCACCCGGTCGAGTGCCTGCCCGACGGCGTCGAGGGTGTCGACCTCCGTCATCAGGTGCACGAGGCCGGGTTCCTCGGTCGGCGGCGCCGGGCACAGCGCCAGGCTGTGGTGGCGCTGGTTCACCCCGAGGAAGCGCACGCGCCGCGCCGGGCCGGGCGCCTGGAGGCGGATCGCGCCACGCGGCAGGAAGCCGAGCACCTCGGTGTAGAAGGCGTAGGCCGCGTCGAAGTCGGTGGCGGGCAGCACGACGTGGCCGAGGCCCTGCTCGCCGGTGACCCACCGGCCGGCGTGCGGAGTGACCACCGGGCTGTGATCGAGCACCGGACCGAAGAACACCTCGACGCGGGTGCCGATCGGGTCGTCGAACGCGATGACCTGCTCGGCATCGCGGTAGTCGCACTCCTCCTGCGAAAGGACGTCGACGGTGACCCCCGCCTTCTCCACGGTCTCGCGGACACGCTGGAGGGCGAACTGATCGCGCACCTCCCAGCCGACGGCGAGCGCCTTGTCCGATTTGCCGGGCAGGACGATCAGGCGTGCGCGCCGCTCGTCCACTCGCAGGTAGAGGCCGTCCGCCTCCGGGCCGGAACCCACGGCCATGCCGAGTCCGTCGACGACGAGCTCGCGCCAGCGCGCGACGTCGGTGGTCTGGATCCGGAGGTATCCGAGTGCTCGAATGTCCGTCATTTCTCTTCCATCCTGAAAAGTTCGGCGGGGCAGGCTAGATCATCGAGCGGTGGACGCCCTGCGGCTCGCCGCCGAGCTGGGTCAGCGACGACGCATGGAAGATCGAGCCGGGGACGTGGATCGCGTGCGACAGACCGACGTGCGCGTCGCGCCAGAAACGCTGCATCGGGAACTTCAGGTGCATCGCGCCACCACCGGCGCGGGCGAAGATCTCGTCGACAGCGCGCACGGCCCGCCACGCGGCGGCGGTCTGGGTGCGGCGGCCGATCGCGCGCTCCTCGAATGTGACCTCCTCGCCCTTGTCGGTCTTGTCCCAGAAGCGATCGACGGTCTCGAGGATCGCGGCGCGCGACGCGGCGATCTCGGCGGCCGCCTCACCGAGGGCATAGAGGACGTACGGGTCCTCCTTGATCGGAATACCGGTGACCGCGACGCGCTCCTTCTGGGCCGCGATGTAGCACGCGAGCGCGCCCTCGGCCATGCCGATCAGCGACGAGGTGATGCCCAGCGGGAAGATGCACGAGAACGGGAACTTGTAGAGGGTCTCGTCGCGACCCGCGTGCCGCCACCCGTTGCCGCTGAGGACGATGTCGGCGTCGAGGGTGCGGTAGGTGGGGATGAAGGCGTCCTCGACGATCAGGTCCTTCGAGCCGGTGCCGCGCAGGCCCACGACGTTCCAGCTGTCCTGGTCGATGTCGTAGTCCGAGCGCGGCAGCAGCACGTGCAGGACCTGCGGCGGGTTCAGCCGGTTGCCGTCCTTGTCGCCCACCGCAGCGCCGATCATGATCCAGCCGCAGTGGTCGGTGCCGGAGGAGAACGACCAGCGGCCGTTGAGGATGTAGCCACCGTCGACCGGAACCGCGACGCCCATCGGGGCGTACGGGGAGGCCATCCACATGTCGGGATCCTCGCCCCAGATCTCTTGCTGAGCCTTCGGATCGAAGAACGTGAGTTCCCACGGATGCACGCCGACGATGCCGGCGACCCATCCGGTGGCGCCGTCCATCGCGCCGATCGCCATCGCGGTCTCGGCGAACTCGCGCGGGTGGACCTCGAGGCCGCCGTGCTCCTTCGGCTGCAGCATGCGGATGACACCGGCGTCGCGCAACCGCTTGGCGTTGTTGTCCGTCAGGCGCATGAGCTTGTCGCCCTCGGCGCCCTCGGCGCGGATCTCGTCCGCGTACTGGATGATGTTGTCCAAAACCTGGCCCATGACTGTCAGCTCTCTCTCAAGACCCGGAGGTCTACTTCTGGGCGGCGAGACCGACGGCGATCTCGATCAGCTGGTCTTCCTGGCCGCCGACGAGGTTGCGTCGTCCGGCCTCGATGAGGATCTCCGCACCGGAGACCCCGTACCGCTCGGCGTGCGTGGCGGCGTGCTTGAGGAAACTCGAGTACACACCGGCGTACCCCATTGTCAGCGACATCCGGTCCAGGAGGCACTCACCGTCCATGATCGGCCGCACCACGTCCTCGGCGGCGTCGATGATCTTCAGGGTGTCGATACCCGTTCGGATACCGAGCTTCTCGGCGACGGCGACGAACGCCTCGACGGGGGTGTTGCCCGCGCCGGCACCGAACCGGCGGGTGGAGCCGTCGATCTGTAGTGCGCCGGCACGCACCGCGAGCACCGAGTTGGCCACGCCGAGCCCCATGTTCTCGTGCCCGTGGAAACCGACCTGCGCGTCGTCGCCGAGCTCGGCGACGAGAGCCGCGACCCGGTCGGAGACTCCCTCGAGGACGAGGGCGCCGGCCGAGTCGACGACGTACACGCACTGGCAGCCGGCGTCGGCCATGATGCGCGCCTGCTTCGCGAGCACCTCGGGCGGCTGGCTGTGCGACATCATCAGGAATCCGACGGTCTCGAGACCGAGCTCGCGGGCCAGCCCGAAGTGCTGGGCGGAGATGTCGGCCTCGGTGCAGTGCGTGGCGATCCGGCAGATCGACGCGCCGTTGTCGGCGGCCTCGCGGATGTCCGAGCGGACGCCGAGCCCCGGCAGCATCAGGAACGCGATCTTCGCCTGCGTCGCGGTCTCGACGGCCGCCTTGATGAGCTCCTGCTCGGGGGTGCGGCTGAAGCCGTAGTTGAACGACGAGCCGCCGAGGCCGTCGCCGTGGGTGACCTCGATGACGGGCACACCGGCGGCGTCGAGTGCACCGACGATCGAGCGCACGTCCTCGACGGTGAACTGGTGACGCTTGGCATGGGAGCCGTCACGCAACGACGAGTCCGTGATCCGGATGTCGAGATCTGCGCTGTAGGGCATCGACTGTGTTCCTTCGAAAGTACGGTCGGCGGTGGGGGTCTACACGCGGGCGGCGAGCAGCTTGGCCGCGAAGCTCTCGCCGACCTTCGTGGCGGCCGCGGTCATGATGTCGAGATTGCCCGAGTACGGCGGCAGGAAGTCGCCGGCGCCCTCGACCTCGAGGAAGATCGCCACGCGGGCACGTCCACCGCTCATCGGGGTGGGGTCGTCGAACTGCGGCTCGGCGCGCAGGCGGTAGCCGGGGACGTAGCCCTGCACGGTGGCGGCCACGTCGTGGATCGACGCGGCGATCGCGTCCCGGTCGGCGTCCTCGGGGATCGAGCAGAACACGGTGTCGCGCATGAGCATCGGCGGTTCGGCGGGGTTGAGGATGATGATGGCCTTGCCCGTGCGGGCACCGCCGATCGTCTCGATGCCGCGGCTGGTGGTGATGGTGAACTCGTCGATGTTGGCGCGGGTGCCGGGACCGGCCGACGGGGAGGCGACGCTCGCGACAATCTCGGCGTACTCCACCTCGGTGACGCGGGAGACGGCGTGCACCATCGGGATCGTGGCCTGACCACCGCAGGTGATGAGGTTGACGTTCGGTGCGTCCTCGTGCTCCCCCATGTTCACGGCGGGCACGACGGCGGGTCCGAGGGCGGCCGGGGTGAGGTCGACGACCTGGATGCCGAGTTCGGCGTAGCGGGGCGCATTCGCCCGGTGCACGTAGGCCGAGGTGGCCTCGAAGATCACGTCGGGGCGCTCGTCCTGGGCGAGCAGCCAGTCCACGCCTTCGTGGCTCGCGACCAGGCCCTCGGCGGCCGCCCGGGTCAGACCCTCGCTGGCGGGGTCGACGCCGATCATCCAGCGCGGCTCGATGACGTCCGAGCGCAGCAGTTTGTACATCAGGTCGGTGCCGATGTTGCCGGGCCCGACGATCGCGGCGGTAGCCTTGGTCACAGGTCTGTTCCTCACTTGAATTCGACTGAGACGGAGCCGATGTCGCTGAATTCGGCCCGGAAGGTGTCGCCCGGCCGGGCGTCGATCGCGCGGGTGCACGAGCCGGGCAGGATCACGTGCCCGGCCTCGAGCCGCACCCCGAAACCGGCGACCTTGCGGGCCAGCCACGCCACGGCGCGGGTCGGGTCGCCGAGCACCGCCGCCGCCTCGCCGCGCGCGATCTCCTCGTCGCCCCGGTACAGCACCGCCGAGATCGCACCGATGTCGACCTGATCCGGCGCGATGCGGCCGGCCCCGAGGATCACTCCCGCGGACGAGGCGTTGTCGGCGATCGTGTCCGCCAACCCGATCCGCCAGTCCACGATGCGCGAGTCGATGAGTTCGATGCTGGGGACGATGTACTCGGTCGCCCGGAGCACGTCCTCCTCGGTGCAGTCCGCGCCGGGCAGGGTCTCGCCGAGGACGTAGCCGATCTCGACCTCGATGCGCGGGTAGCAGAACTGCGCGGTGTCGATCGGCTCGTCCTCGGAGTACACCATCGACGAGAGCAGATGCCCGTAGTCGGGTTCGTCGACGCCCATCATCTTCTGCATGACCTCGGACGAGAGCCCGACCTTGTGGCCGTACACCGTGGCGCCGGCCTCGAGCCGCCGCCGGATGTTGATCAGCTGGATCTCGTACGAGTCCACCACGTCGATCGCGGGGAACGTCTCCGTCAGCGGACCGATCGGGGCGCGGTCACGCTCGGCGGCCCACAAGAGATCGGCGGCGGCGATTCGCTGCGAACCGTCGAGCATCGTGCACTCCTGGAACTGGTGAAGGATCCGCGCTTCTTCTTCGCGCCGATCGACTGACTCGAAAGGTGACATATGCGCAGGTGGGAGGGCAAAAGCTCTCCCGCTCAGCGGGACCGTGGACTAGCTCCGCCGCTCGTCGCGCAGCAGGAAGGCGAGGACGGCCGAGAGCCACGCGTCGCGGGCCTCGATCATCGTCCAGTGCCCGCACTTCGGAAAAGTGTGCAGTTCGCTGTTCGGGATGTCGCGCATGGGCAGCATCGCCATGTCGACGGGGCTGACCCGGTCGTCGCGGCCCCACGTCAGCAGGGTGGGGGCCTTGACCTTGTGCAGCTGCGCCCAGTACGGGGTCGCGTTCGACGCCGCGGCGGCCGCGGCGCCGGCCGCGAACGCCTGGGAACTGTACATCCGGCGGGCGATCTCGAGCGTCTTCGGCTCGGTCGCCAGCGCCCAGCGCTCCTCGATCAGCTGTTCGGTGACGACGGCCGGGTCGTAGACCATGGAGTGGAGCCAGCGGACGAGCCCCTCGCGCGTGGGATTGTCGGTGAATTCCATCAGCAGCTTGATGCCCTCGCCCGGCCCAGGCGCGAAGACGTTCTTGCCCATGCCGCCGATGGTGACGAGCTTGCGCACTCGGCGCGGCTCGTCGATGGCGACCTTGGTGGCGACGATCCCGCCCATGGAGTTGCCGATCATGTCCACGGCCCCGAGGCCGAGGCCGTCGAGGAAGGTGCCGACGGCGCCCTGGGCCATCACCATGGGGTGGCCGTCGCCGGGATCGCTCACGCCGAAGCCGGGGAACTCGAGCACCAGGCAGCGGAAGTGCCGCGCGAAGTCGGCGAGGACACCGCGGTAGTTGCGCCAACCGGTCACCCCCGGGCCGGAGCCGTGCAGCAGGAGCAGCGGCGGGCCGTCGCCGGTCTCGTGGTAGCGCAGCACACCCTGATCGGTGGAGAGTTCCTTCAGGGTCCCCTCGTAGCTCACATCCGTCATCGTCGTCCCTGTTCGTCGCCGTGGTGCCGGGCGCACCGCCCATACGAACCGCAGGCTGCCAGCCGTGGCCCGCAGCGGCCATACACCATCCCGTTCAGCGAGATCGCCCGGCCCGCCGAGGCGGCGCGCGCGGCCGCTTCCGCTCAGCGGGACACCGATGGGGGGCACGCCGGGCCTGCCCTAGCGTCGGTCGCATCGACCACGGCGTATTCGCGCCGATCCGTCCCCACAACCGGAGGTGGACTCATGCCCCTCGAGACGACGACACTCGCACGATCGACCGTCGCTGCGCCCGATCCGGAGGAGATGCGCCGGGTGATGGGACAGTTCGCCACCGGGGTCACCGTGGTGACGGGACTGGACGACGCGGGACCCGTCGGGTTCGCGTGCCAGTCGTTCGCCTCGGTATCGCTCGAGCCGCCGCTGATCCTGTTCTGCGCCGACCACCGCGGCCGTGCCTGGCCCCGGATCCGTGCGACGGGGCGGTTCTGCGTCAACGTACTCCGCGAGGACCAGTCCGACCTGTGCGCGCGATTCGGCTCGAGCCGGGGCCGCAAGTACGAGGAACTCGACTGGGAGGTCTCCCGGTGGGGGACGCCGACACTGCCGGACGTGCTGATGCGCGTGCACGCCGAGGTGCACGAGGTGCACGTCGCCGGCGATCACGACGTGATCATCGGCCGGGTGCTCGAGCTGGACACCGTCTGCGAGGAGCGGCCGATGGTGTTCTTCCGGGGCCGGTTCGGGATCGACAGCCCGGCGCCGGTGGTCTGACCGCGCCCCGCGACAACGGTCGCTGCCGCGGATCCGCATCACGTTGTTCATGATGTGTCGGTTCGGCAAGTCCACTCCGGCGGCACGGCCATCCGGCACGCACGCAGCCGCACGATTCCAATGCTTGGCGAGTCCGCCGAGCAGGCTGCCACCCCTGACCTCCGAGTCCCGGCGCACGAGCCTGCGGGTCACCGGCACCCTCACCGCCGGCGGTGATCTCGTTGATGTGGTCGTCGGTCGTGGAGAGATCCCGGCGGGCCGGTACGTGGCGGTCGATCACACGGAGGTGCCCGGCATCCTGTCCGACCCGGGACATCCGCTGCGATCAGGCCATGGAGAGCGCCACGCCGCTGAGCCCCAGGGATGTGTTGCACCCTGGTGCCCCGCTGGTTCGAGCCTGTGTCCAGTCGGGATGGTCGACCTTGATCCGCTCCAGGACCGTCTCCCAGAACCTCCGGTACAGGCGGTTCTTCGCCGACGCTTCACCATGAGTCGACGCGGTCGCCTTCTTGACTTGCGGTCACGGGGATTCCGATCCATAGGAGCGGCGAGGGCCGGGCCGGGTTGCGGGCCGGCGTCCGATTACGGTGCGATGGTTGTCGGTGGGTGGTCCAGCAGTATTTGTGCGGTTTCTCTTGCGTATGTCCACGGCGTTGGGTCGTCGAGTGATGTGGACAGTGCTGCCGCACCCTCGTAGAGCAGAGCGAGCTGATTGCCGAGCAGAGCCGGTTCTGCAGCTCCGAATTCGCGGCACAGCTCGGTGATCGCTGCGATGAACGTCCGCTTGTGTTCGTGGACCATGTTCTCGACCTGGGGCATCGTCCCGGCCGCCTCGACTGCCGCGTTGTGAAATGGACATCCACGCATGTGGCTGCCGCCGTATTCGGGGATCTCGAACAGAGCGATCAGGCGCGCGCGGGGACCGTCGGTGTCCTTGCCGCTGTTTGCAGGGTCGGGAAGGAAGAGCCCGGCCTGCTCGAGGTATCGCTCCACCAACACGGTCTTGCTGGGAAAATGCTTGTACAGGGTCCGTTTCGAGACTTCCGCCTTCGTTGCGATCAGTTCGACGCCGGTCGCGTTGATGCCTTCGACGTAGAACAGCTCGGCGGCCGCGGCAAGGATGCGTTCGCGCGCACCACGGCCACCGCGTCGACGGTGACTGTCGGTGTCTGCTGCGGATCTGGTCGTCACAACCTCAGTATACCGATCGGTTTACATGTGCGCAGCGGTCGCCTACGCTTGGAGTACACCGATCGGTGTACGTAGGTTTGGAGGACCATTGTCTGACTCGGGCCCACACCGCGGCGGCCACGCAGAACGGACGAGCGACGGTAAACCGTTGTCGTGGGCGACGGTGCCAACGGAGTCCGTCACGGTGGGCGGGGTCAGCTTCGCCTATCGTGCCTACGGGTCGGCGGCCGGCGTACCGGTGGTCTTCTTGAATCATCTGGGTGCCAACCTCGACAACTGGGACCCGCGTATCGTCGACGGGTTCGCCGCCGCGCATCGAGTGATTGTCTTTGACAACAAAGGGATTGGCGCGTCGGAAGGCAGGGTTCCGGAGACGGTGCAGGAGATGGCGCGCGATGCGGTTGCTTTCATCGTGGCGCTGGGCCTGACGAAGGTCGACCTGTTCGGATTCTCGCTGGGCGGGTTCCTCGCGCAGGTCATTGCCGAGGAACATCCCGAGCTGGTCGGAAAACTCGTCCTCGCCGGCACCGGTCCGGCCGGGGGCAAGGGAATCGTCCACGTGGCCAGGGTGACCTACATCGACACGTTGACCGCGATCCTTACGCGCAAAGATCCCAAGCAGAACCTCTTCTTCACGCGCACCCCCCACGGCAAGGCTCAGGGCCGAGCGTTCATCAACCGGATCAACGAGCGCACCGCGGATCGTGACAAGCCGGTGTCGTTGACCGCGTTGCGCACACAGCTACGTGCGATCCATGCCTGGGGCGCTCAGGCACCGACCGATCTGGGACGGATCGGTCGGCCGGTGTTTGTCGCCAACGGCGAGGATGACCGGATGGTTCCCACCTCCAACTCCTATGACCTTGCGCGTCGGATGCCCGATGCGACGCTGCGGATCTACTCCGACGCCGGGCACGGCGGGATCTTCCAAGCCCACGAACGGTTCGTACCCGAGGCGTTGGAGTTCCTGTCGAACCGACGATCACGCTTTTCAATCGAAGGATGAGGACGGCAACAACACGATGACTACATGGAAAGACGCGCCGACCAAGAGCGTCGACGTCGACGGGGTCGAGTTCGTCTATCGCGAAATCGGCCCGGACGACGGCATTCCTGTGGTGTTTCTGCACCACTTCACCGCAGTTCTCGACGACTGGGATCCTCGGGTTGTCGAAGGCATCGCCGCACAGCACCGGGTGATCGCCTTCGACAACCGGGGAGTCGGAGGCACCGGATCGAAGGTGCCTGCCGATATCGAGCGGATGGCCCAGGACGCCATCGCCTTCATCCGAGCGTTGGACCTGGCGAAGGTCGACCTCTTCGGTTTCTCCCTGGGCGGCGGTGTGGCACAGATGGTGGCCTTGCAGGAACCAGAACTGGTGCGGCGCATGATCTTAACCGGTACCGGCCCCCGCGGTGGCGGTGGTATCGACCGAATGACCAGAATCGTCGGCCTCGCCTATGCCAAAGCCGCGCTGACCCGCAGCGATGCCCGCAACTTTCTGTTCTTCCCGCGCACTGCTGAAGGTAGGCGGGCCGCAGCGGAGTATCTGACCCGCCTCGGTGAGCGCACGAGCAACCGAGACAAGAAGATTTCGCTGCAGGCCCGGCTCGCACAACTCAAAGCCATTGTCCAGTCGGGCAAACACGCACCTGATGACCTGTCGGTCATCTCCCAACCGGTATTCGTGGCCAACGGTGACAACGATCTGATGGTGGCCAGTGAGCACTCTGCAGATCTGGCCGAAAGACTGCCCAACTCGAAACTCACCATCTATCCCGACTCCGGTCACGGAGGCGTATTCCAGCACTACCGCACGTTCGTCCCCGAAGCGCTCGCGTTTCTCGCCGAGGCCTCGATCACAACGGAAGGTGACCGATGAAGGCATTCGTCATCGACAGGTACAAGAGCCCACTACGGCAAGCCGACGTCGCCGAACCCGAGATCGGACCGCATGAGGTCTTGGTGCAGGTGCACGCTGCCGGTGTCAACCCGATCGACGAAAGGGTCCGGCTAGGTGAGTTCAAATTGCTACTCCCCCAGGAGCTGCCACTGACCCTGGGCAGCGATGTCGCCGGCAGCGTCATCGCCGTCGGCGCACACGTCACGAAGTTCCGGCCCGGCGACGAGATCTTTGCCCACCCCGGCAAGGAACGAATTGGTGCCTTTGCCGAGCGGATTGCGATCGCCGAAGACAACGTGGCTTTGCGGCCGAAGTCGTTGACTATGAACGAAGCAGGAGCAGTTCCGCTCGTCGCGCTGACCGCGTGGCAGGCACTCGTCGAACGAGGGCACGTCGCGCCCGGCCACAAGGTGTTGATCCACGCCGGCTCCGGTGGCGTCGGATCGATCGCCATCCAGCTCGCCAAACATCTAGGCGCAACTGTTGCCACCACAGTCAGCGGCCCCAACGCCGAGTTCGTCCGCGCACTGGGAGCCGACACCGTCATCGATTATCGCAGTGAGAACTTCGCCGACGTGCTCAGCGGCTACGATCTGGTGCTGGACAGCCTCGGTGGCGAGAATCTCGAGAAATCGATGGCGGTTCTCAAACCAGGCGGAAAAGTGATCGGTATCGCGGGGCCTCCAGACCCGGCGTTTGCGCGCGAGATCCGGGCAAATCCACTCGTACGGATCGCGATTACCACGCTGAGCGCGAAGGTCCGCCGCCATGCTCGACGCGCAGGCGTTCACTATGAGTTCCTGTTCGTCCGTGCGGACGGCGAACAACTCACCGAACTGGCACGACTCTTCGACAGTGGAGCGCTTCGTCCGATCGTGGACCGTGTCTTCCCGTTCGTCGACACCGCTGAAGCCCTCGCATCCCTGGGTTCAGGCGGCACCCGCGGCAAAACAGTCATCGCCGTCAGGCGCGAGGAAGCGGAGCGGATCTCCGAATGACTCGCCATAGGAACTTCGGTACGGAGGCGTGCATGTTCATGATCTGGATGCTGAACACCAACAGTTCTGCCCGCTCACCTGTTGGTCCGAGACCCTGATCGGCACCGAGGCCGGGTCGCAATGTCGTCTGTCGGGGACTCGGACTGTGCACGTCGCCCTGAAGCCGTCGCTGATGGGCGCTTCCATCCCTCGAATCAGACCACCAACATTCCGGACAAGCCATGATCGATGCCGAAGACTCTGCATACGACATGAAATCCGGAAGCCGACCGGGAACGGAGCTCTACAGAAGACAGGTGTAGGTTCTCGCTCGATCTGTCACTCCGAGAAGACTGGGACCTGCGGATTCTCGCGATGGTGTCGGTGATGGATTCTCACCGACTTGTCCAGGATCCTCGGCCGAGAAGGGCACGAAGTTGGAGTGGGGACTGCCTTCCCGCTCGGACCCACCCGGCGGAAAGTCGGTGTCAGAACGGGTGCGACTGTCGAATCCACAGCAGGACACAAATATCCTGCTTCGTGACGAACCGACCGCAGGACTGGATTCGGCAAGTCGACGACACACCCGCGAGATTCTCGCCGAACAAACAGCTCAACGGGATACCGCTGTCGCCGGTGTGGCCCACTGCCGAGGAGTCCGTTACAGCGGCCGACCACGTCGTCCGACTCGAGTCCGGACGGACAATCACAGTCCGAACCGGTCCCCGGTACCTCGTACTGTCGAATCGGACCTGACAGCAGCACGCCGCGCCTTCGGCTCTGCTTCGGTGCGGGCGATCGACAGGCCCACTGCCGGCAGTCGTTTCGACCGAAGGTATCGGAGAACAGGAGTATCGGGCCGGTGCCGCGACCCCTGGGGGCTGGAGCTCACAGCGAGTCGAGCAGATCCAGCCCCGTCGGAACGGCGGCCGGCGTCAACACTCCGAGGCCGAACGAGGCCACCGGCGCTCCGATCGGCCGGTGGAGTAAAGAGAACACCGCGATACCCAGCAGCGTGGTCGTGGCCTGCATGCTCGCGGTGGTCGGTCATCGCTGAACTCCTCCGTCGGGATACGTCGCTCCCTTCTTCAGTATCCCACCGCGACCGGCGGTGGAGGCCCGACTCGGACGCTTACCGCGGGCGCTGTTCTCGCCGGGGACGGACCGATGGGTCCGTAGGGCACCGAGGCGGCGTGAGTCGTAACGTGACGTCAGGACAAGACCGGCCCGAAGCGAGGGATGGTTCCCGGTACTACCGCGAGGCAGTCGATACCCTCACCGCCGCAGCCCAACTCGCGGCATGAAACCTCGACCAGTCGAAAATCACCTGATGCATCCCAAACTCGACGCGAAAATTCGGCTACGCCGATCCAGGTCTTCCAGGGGCTCCCGACACGCTGGCGTCGGATCACGCGCCCGGGTGGTGTCCTGGATGCCGTCCGCTGGGGGCGGCGCAGGACGCGCCGACGAACCGTCGTCGGCGCGTCCCGGCCGGGGTATCGATCAGAGTCACCGACCGCCAGAGCCACCGACCGCTAGAGCCACTGCCCGCTCTGGACCGACAGCAACCGGTCCATCGCATCCGGGGACCATGTGCTCTCGGGCGGTTCGGGTGCCCGGCGGCCCCGGCGCGGGGCGCCGAGTTCCGGGTAGAGGCTGCGGGAGACCTCCCGGGCGGCGTCCACCACGAGGGGCGCGACCCGCTCGAGCTGCGCGGTGCGGGCGTCGCCGCACAGCGAGATCGCGGCGACCGGGCCGTCGTGCCCGCGCACCGCGACGGCGACGCACGCAACGCCGCGTACGGACTCGCTGCGCTCGAACGACAGACCGCGCCGCTGCCGAATCCGACTGAGTTCCTGGTGCAGGGTCGCGAGGTCGCCGATGGTGTGCTCGGTGCGGCGGGTCAGGCGCCGCTCGTACAGGTCGTCCACGTGCTCGGGCTCGAGCCAGGCGAGCATCGCCTTGCCGCCTGCGGTGGTGTACGCCGGTGCCCGGCCGCCGACCCGCGAGGGCAGCGCTGCGGCGAAGCGGCCGCCGACCTTGTCGAGGTAGACGCTCTCGGCGCCGTCGAGGACGGCGAGGTGGACGACCATGCCGGTCTGCATGTGCAGCTCGTGCAGGAGCGGCGCCGCCGACGCCCGGATCTCCCCGTGGCCACCGTCCCCGCCGCCGAGACCGAGCGCCCGCCGGCCCAGGCAGTAGCCGAAGGATGCGTGGTCGACCCAGTTCAGCTTGACGAGCTGATCGAGGATGCGGTGCACGGTCGAGCGGGGCAGCCGGGTGCGGCAGGCCACCTCCTCCAGCGTCAGCCGCGAGGACCGGCCCTCGAACGCGTCGAGGATGAGTGTCATCCGTTCGACCATCGACGGCGGCACATCGCGCCGCGGGGTGGAGGTAGCTGTCGGTTCCGTTGCTTCGACGACTGCCATCTGCGGCCTCCCGATACTTCTGCTCCCAGGGGCGGGAGCGGGAAAACTGAAATGAATTCTGAAAGTGTATCAGCTCACTCTCGCCACCTGTAGTGATCGGCGGCTCGAATTTCCCCTCCTTCGACCCTGACGCGCCTCGCGGCCGCAATCGACCGGGATCCCGCTGATCGGAACTTCGGCCGCGGCGGACCGATGCCGTCCGGTACAACGAACCGACACCCTCCCAGTCCCGGCAGCGGAGAGGCTCGCATGCGCATCGGAATCGTCAGCCCCGTCGTGGTCCAGCACCCCGGCGTGCACTCACCGTGGGAACGCACCGCCGGCGCCGGCGACCTCCTCCGGGTGGCCCGGACCGCCGATCGGCTGGGCTTCCACCATCTGACCTGCAGTGAACACGTCGCCGTCCCGGTGGACGTCGCGGCAACTCGCGGCGGCACCTACTGGGATCCCCTGGCCACGCTGAGTTATCTCGCCGCCCGGACGCAGCGCATCCGGCTCGCCACCCAGGTGCTCGTCCTGGGCTACCACCACCCGCTCGAGATCGCCAAGCGCTACGGCACCCTCGACGTCCTCAGCGGTGGCCGGCTGGTCCTCGGCCTCGGGGTGGGCAGCCTGCGCGAAGAGTTCGACCTCCTCGGCGCCCCCTTCGACGACCGGGGCGCCCGCGCCGACGACGCCCTGGCCGCATTGCGCGCCGCGCTGTCGCAACGCCTGCCGGAGTACCACGGGTTCTATTACGAATTCCAGAACCTGATCATCGAGCCGCACGCCGTCCAACCCCGCGTCCCGCTGTGGATCGGCGGCCGCACGCTGCGTTCGCTGCGCCGCGCCGCCACCCACGGCGACGGCTGGGTGCCGTTCGGACTGCCCCTGCCGGACCTGACCGCGATGCTGGGCCGGGTGGACCTCCCGGCGGGCTTCGACGTCGTCCTCGACACCGGTGCGCCCCTCGACCCGCTGGGCGCGCCCGAGCGCACCGTCCGGTCCCTGGAACGACGTCGCGACGCCGGCGCCACCGTGGTGGGGGCGACCGTCGCCGCGACGGGTGTCGAGCACTACTGCGAGCAACTCGAGTGCCTGCGGGCACTCGGCACCGACCTGGGGCTGGACTTCGCCCCGGCCGAACCATCCGAACAGGAGACCCCATGACCGACACCGCAGAGACCGACACCGCAGAACTCGTCCGGTCCCTCCTCGCCCGCGTGCAGCTCCTCGAGGACAAGATCGCCGTCCAGGAGGTGGTCACCGCCTACGGTCCGGCCGTCGACGCCGGCGACGCCGACGCGGTGGGCGAACTGTGGACCGAGGACGCCGTGTACGACGTCGACATGCGCACCATGAACGGCCGCAAGGAGATCATGGAGATGGTGCGCACCCGGCCGCACCAGGACTACATCCACGAAGGATGCGGACACCTCCTCGACCCTGTGCACATCCGGGTCGAGGGTGACACGGCCGTGGCCACCTGCCATTCGCAGCTGCTGCGTCACGACGAGAACGGCTTCCGCGTCTGGCGCGTGACGGCCAACCGCTTCGAACTCGTCAAGAACGACGGTCGGTGGCGGATCCGCACGCGCACCGCCCGGGTGCTCGACGGCCGCGACGAAGCGCGCGAGCTGCTCGCCCGAGCCGACCGCTGAACTGCCCCGAAGACCGGGAACGGCCGGCCCCGGATGGGGGCCGGCCGTTTCCGTGTCCGACGGCGTCAGGCGTCGACGGTCGCGTTCTCGAGCGTCGCCTTGGCCCACCGATAGTCCGCCTTCCCCGCCGGTGAGCGCATCACCTCGGGAACCGGCACGATCGTCCTCGGGATCTTGTACCCGGCGATCAGCCCGCGGCAGTGGTCGGCCAGTTCCCCCGGTGTGGGTGGCTCGACCCCGGGACGGAACTGGACTGCGACCGAGACCCGCTCACCCAGAAGCGGATCCGGAATCCCCGCCACTACCGCGTCGAGCACGGCGGGGTGGCTCTTGACGGCCTCCTCGACCTCCTCGGCGTAGACTTTCTCACCTCCGGTGTTGATGCACGCCGAGCCGCGGCCGAGCACCACGATGGATCCGTCCGGCTCCACGGTGGCCAGGTCGCCGAGCAGGCACATGCGCACGCCGTCGCGCTCGGGGAACGTGGCGGCGGACTTCTCCGGGTCGTTGTAGTAGCCCAGCGGAACGTGACCGACGCGCGCGAGGTAGCCGATCGTGCCCGAGCCGGGCTCGATCTCGGCCAGGTCCGTGTCGACCACCCGCAGCGTCGGCGACGGCGTCATCCGGGGGCGGCCGTCCGGTCCCGGCTCGAGGGTGCCGCTCGCACCCGACTCCGAGGATCCGAAGGAGTTGCGCAGGTATACGTTCGGAAGCAGCTTCGCCAGCTGCGCGCGCACGCTCACCGACCACAGCGCCCCGCCGGAGCCGATGACCAGCAGGGAGCTCAGGTCGAACTCGTCGCCGCGGGCGGCCACCGCGTCGGCGAGGGGGCGGCTGATGGCGTCGCCGACCACCATCACGATCGCGATCCGGTGCCGGTCGATCAGGCGCAGCGCCTCCACCGGCTCGAACGAGCGCATCAGCACCTGCTTCGCTCCCGTGAACAGGCCCATCAGCACCGAGTACATCGCAGCCCCGTGCATGAGCGGTGCCGTGACGAGATACGACATAGGATGCTCGTTGGCCGCGGCGGCAGCGGCGAGGTCGGCGGGGCTGCGGTGCGGTTCGCCGTAGGGGTTGCCGCCGGCCAGGGCCGCGAAGTAGAAGTCCTCGTGCCGCCACATCACCCCCTTCGGCATGCCCGTCGTGCCGCCGGTGTAGAGGATGTACCGGTCGTCGCCGCTGCGCTCGGCGAAATCACGTGCATTCGAAGCGCTTTCCACGGACTGGGCGTACCGGCCACCGTGGCGCCGGCGGTCGCCGCGGCACGTTCGAGGGCCGGCACGTCCGCGCTCCCGACGACGGCGATGTGCCGCAGCCGCGAGGTGCGCGGCACGGCCTCCGCGGCGACGTCGGCGAATTCGTCGTCGAGCACGAGCGCCATGAGGTCCGCGTCGGTGTAGAGGTGGACGAGTTCGGCTCCCACGTAGCGGAAGTTGATGTTCACCGGCACCGCGCGGATCTTCAGACAGCCCAGCAGCACCTCGAGGAATTCGAGACTGTTGCGCATGTGCAGGCCGACGTGGTCCCCGGCCCCCACTCCGACGTCCGCGAGATGGTGCGCGACGCGGTTGGCCCGGGCGTCGAGTTCGGCGTACGTCCGGGTCTCGTCCCCGCAGATCAGGGCCGTCCGTTCGGGTATCGCATCGACGACGGCCTCGGTGAGGTCGGCCAGATTGAGAGACATCGCGGGTCCTTCCGGGGTTCTGTGGATGGGCGAGGACGCGCACGACCACGCGGGGATCGCGTGTGTGCCGCGGATCACAGCGCGCTCAGTAGAACATATTCCGGTACTGGGATCAACGGCCGTGGAGGCGGCGCGTTTCGGCCGGAACCAGCGTGTACACGTGATGATTACCCGGCGGAGCGAATGGCGCAGTTGCGGTTCGCGGCGCCCACCCTTGTGCCGATAATAGAATGAATACTAGTTTGTGGTCATCGCGCTGTACTCCCCCGTCCGGCAATGAAGGAGCCCCCATGACGCAATCCCTGACCCTCGACGGCCGCACCGCCGTCGTCACCGGAGCAGGCGCCGGCCTCGGCCGCGCCGAAGCCCTCGCCCTCGCCGACGCCGGGGCCGCCGTCGTCGTCAATGACATGGGGGCGGCCGCCCACGACGTCGTCGACGAGATCCGTGCCGCCGGAGGCCGCGCCGTCGCCGTCACCGGCGACGTCTCCGACTGGGCGCTCGGCGAGGAACTCGTCCGCACCGCGGTGGCCGAGTTCGGATCGATGGACATCCTCGTCAACAACGCCGGCATCCTGCGCGACAAGATGATCTTCAACCTCACCGAGCCGGACTGGGACGACGTGATCCGCGTGCACCTCAAGGGCCACGCCGCCACCTCCCGGGCCGCTGCCGTGCACTGGCGGGAGGCGAGCAAGGCGGCGAACGGCCCGGTCTACGGCCGTGTCGTCAACACCTCCTCGGAGGCGTTCCTGTTCGGCTCGGCCGGGCAGCCCAACTACTCGGCGGCGAAGGCGGGCATCACGGCCCTGACCCTCTCGACCGCCCAGGGCCTGTCGCGGTACGGCGTGCGCGCGAATGCGATCTGCCCGCGCGCGCGGACCGCCATGACGGCGGACGCGTTCGGTGCGAACACCACCGGTGCGCCGGGCCTGGACCCGCTCGCCCCCGAGCGGGTGGCCACCCTCGTCCGGTACCTGGCGTCGCCGGCCTCCGACGAGGTCAACGGCCAGGTCTTCGTGGTGTACGGCAAGATGGTCGCGCTCATGGAGGCACCCAAGGTCGAGCATCGTTTCGACGCCGCCGGTTCCGCGTTCACCGTCGAGGAACTCGGCGAACAGCTGTCGTCCTACTTCTCCGGTCGCGGACCGTACGAGACATACTCGGCCTACAGTGTGGCCGAACTGGAGAAGATCGCGCTGGCCACCGGTGAGACCGTCGGCGCCTGAGCGGAAGGACACGGCCGTGAAACTGAGCGGAAAAACCGCCGTCGTGACCGGCGGCGCGGGCGGGATCGGGCGCGCCGTCACCCGGGTGTTCGTCCGCGAGGGCGCGCGTGTGCTGTTCGTCGACGTCGACGACGAGCGCGGCCACGCCCTCGAGACCGAACTCGTCGACTCCGGCGGCGAGGCGAAGTTCCTGCAGGCCGACATCTCCCGGCGCGAGAGCGCGGAGCGGATCCGGGACGCCGCCGTGGCGGCGTTCGGGGGCATCGACGTCCTGGTCAACAACGCGCACGCGTCCCGCCAGGCCCCGCTGCTCGAGCACACCGCGGAGATGTTCGACCTGTCGTTCGGCACGGGCTTCTACCCCACCGTGCACCTCATGCAGGCCTGCCACCCGCAGTTGAAGCAGGCCCGCGGGTCCGTCGTCAACTTCGGCTCCGGATCCGCCCTCGACGGCATGCCGACGCAGACGTCGTACGCGGCGGCGAAGGAGGCGATCCGGGCGGTGAGCCGCGTGGCCGCGAACGAGTGGGCGGCCGACGGCATCCGCGTCAACGTCGTGTGCCCGTTCGCCGCCACGGAAGGTGTGCTCGCCTGGCAGCAGGCGTTCCCCGAACGGGCGGCCGCCGCGGCGGCGAAGGTGCCGTTGCAGCGGATCGGCGATCCCGAGACGGACATCGCCCCGGTGGTCGTGTTCCTCGCGTCCGACGATTCGAGGTACATGACAGGCCAGACGCTGATGGCCGACGGCGGCAGCATCAAGCTGCGCTGACGGGGCCGGGGACGCCGGCTCGTTCCTCGATCGCACTGAGTGGGACACCGGGTCGCCGCCGGCCGGACCGCATGGGAACGTGAGCCGCACGGGCCCGCCGGCCGGTGTCGTACCCGGCCGGCGGGCCACTTCCAGACCGTCCTGCCGAGAGAGGTTTTCGACCGCATGGCTTCCTCCTCCCCGCTGTTCCGCCCGCTCCGCGTGCGTTCGCTCGAACTGGCGAACCGCATCGTCATGTCACCGATGACGCGGTCGTACTCGATCGACGGCGTGCCGGGCGACGATGTCGCCGCCTACTACCGCCGGCGGGCCGAGGGCGGGACCGGCCTGATCGTCACCGAGGGGGTGGCCGTCGATCATCCGACGGCCGTCGACAATCCGCGGGTACCCCGCATGCACGGCGCGGCTGCGCTGGCGGGCTGGCGCCGGGTCGTGGACGAGGTGCACGCAGCCGGCGGGCGGATCGTCCCGCAGTTGTGGCACGTCGGGCCGCTGTGGGGTGCGATGAGCGCCGTGGACCCCGCACTGAAGCCCATGCGCCCCTCGGGCAGCTGGGGCACCCCGGGGGTCACCTCGTATTCCGCCGACTACGTCGCGCGGGCATCGCGCCCGACGGCGGCGATGACCGAGCAGGACATCGCCGACGTGATCTCCGCCTACGCGCGCGCGGCGGCCGCCGCGGCGGAGGTCGGCTTCGACGGGATCGCGCTGCACGGCGGGCACGGCTACCTGCTGGACTCGTTCCTGTGGGAAGGCACCAACACCCGCACCGACGCCTGGGGCGGCGACCTCGAGCGCCGCACCCGGTTCCCCGCGGCGGTGGTCGAGGCCGTGCGCGCCGAGATCGGCGACGATCTGCCCATCGTGTTCCGCTTCTCGCAGCACAAGCAGCAGAACTACACCGCCCGCATCGCCGAGACGCCCGACGAGCTGAAGGTGATCCTCGGCGCTCTCGTCGAGGCCGGGGTCGACATCCTCGATGCGAGCATCCGGCGCTTCGACACGCCCGCCTTCGAGGGCAGCGACCTCTCGCTCGCCGGCTGGGCGAAGCAGCTGACCGGGGTCACGACGATGGCCGTCGGCAGCGTCGGCATCGGCAAGTCACTGCGGGAGAGCCGGATCAGCGGCTCGGCACCGGTCGACGACAACATCCCCGAACTCGAACGGCGTCTCGGCAGCGGGGAGTTCGACCTGATCGCCGTCGGCCGCCTGCACCTGGCCGATCCGGCGCTGGCGACCACCCTGCGCGCCGGGGGACCGCTGCCCGCATTCGACCGCGAGATCCACGAAGCGTCGCTGACCTAGGGCCCGGCACGGGCGGGTGCGCGGCGGTGACGACAGGAGGCCCCATGGAATCCTCTTTCCCCGAGCAGCTTTCCGCTGTACTCGATCGGCAGCGCCGTGCGACCGCGACCGCGCCGGCCACCGATCCCGCGCACCGCGTCCGGACCGTCCGCGCGATGATCGACGTGCTCGTGCGACACCACAAGCCGCTGACCGAGGCGGTCCACGCGGACTTTGACGGTGTGCTGCCGTCGCACGTGGTCATGGACGACATCGTCACCTCCCTGACGGCGCTGCACCGCGTCCGGGAGTCCTTGGAAGGCTGGGGCACCGCCGCCCGTCCCACCTACCGGATCCCCGGACCGTCCGGAGCGCTGTGGCACTGTGGTCCCCACCACGACGCCGGGACGGTGGCCATCCTCGGAACCCGCACCGCTCCCCTGTTCTCGCTGCTGGGTCCGTGGGTCAGCGCGGTCGGCACCGGGCACCGTGCCGTCCTGATGCCGGCGCAGGGCCTGCCGCGCACCGTGCGTGTCCTCTCCGAGGCCGCCGAGGACATGCTCGACCCCACGGACATCGCGGTGATGATCGGCGTTGGCGAACACGACGATGTGATCACCGCCGACCGGTTCGACCACGTGGTGATCACCGACGAGCGCGCACCCGCCGGCGCCGGACCGACGACCGTACTGCGTCCCGGCGCCGCGCGATCGGTGACACCGCACCGCCGCACGTTCGCCGACGCGCTCGCCGCGACGTATGCCGCACTGCTCCCCGCCGTCACCGAGAACGCCGGCCTGGTCGTGACCGTCATCGACCATCCGGGCACCTGCCCCGTCCTGCGCTTCACCCGCCCCGGCGCGGCGCCGTCGCCGGTGCCGTCCGGTCAGCGGGACGAGGGACGCGCGCCGGCCGGCGGGCGATGGAGAATGCCGGCATGAGCAGCCCCGTCGAGGACCGCCTCGCGCTCGCGGACGTCGTCGCACGGTATGCCCGCGCCGTCGACCGGCGCGATCCGGCCGTGCTGCGCTCGCTGTTCGCCGACGACGCCGAGTTCGTGCAGCCGCCGGGACTGGTCCGTCGCGGGCACGACCCGGTGCTCGCCGGAGCAGGGCCGATCGCCGAGGGGGTGCTCGCCGCGGTCGCGCACCTGCACTCCACCCGGCACGTCCTCGGCCAGCATGTGATCGACCTCGACGGCGACCGGGCCCGGGGCGAGCTGTATTGCGAGGCGCACCACGTGTACCCGAGCGGCGACGGATACCGGGACTACACGGTGTCCGTCCGCTACCGGGACGACTACCGCCGCATGCCGGACGGGTGGCGCATCGCGCGCCGGGAACTGGTCGTCGACCTCACCGCCGACCACGAGGTGCGGCTGCTCCGATCCGCTACCGAGTGAAGGGAAAGCTCTTGTGACGCACACGGAACCGGCCCTGACGCTGACCGCCGCGGAACGACTGCTGGCCGTCGAGGAGATCAAGCGGCTCTTCGCCGCGCGGCTTCGCGTGATGGACACCAAGCAATGGGACCTGTATCCCACGCTGCACACCGAGGACGTCGTGAGCGAGACGTGGGGCGGCCTGCCCGAGGACACCCAGCCGCGGACCGGTGACCGCGCCAACCGGGTGGTGGGCCGGGAACCGCTGCGGCGCGCGATCGAGAACCTGCTCGACGGAGGCACGCCGGTCACCAGCGCGCACCACGGTCACACACCCGAGATCACGCTCACCTCCGACACCACGGCGACCGGGATCTGGGCGATGGAGGACCAACTGTGGTGGACGAACGGAGCGGTCGAGGAGCACCTGCACGGCTGGGGCCACTACCACGAGGAGTACCGGAGGGTCGACGGCGTCTGGCTGATCAGCTACCGCACGCTCACCCGGCTGCGCCAGGTGCACACACCCGGGTTCTTCGGCTTTCTGAAACCGCTGTAGCAGCCGGCGTCACGGCCGCGACACGTCGTCCGCACCGTGGAGGTGGGCACGCTCGCCGTCGTGGTCGAAGATCGTGAGAATCTCCACCGGACCGTCGTGGGCACCGATGACGTGCGGGACCATCGTCGAGAACGCGGCGGCTTCGCCGGCCCGGACCAGCACGGTCCGCTCACCGAGCCGCAGCCGGGCCGTGCCGGACAGCACGGTGAACCACTCCCGGCCCGGGTGCACCCTCGCCTGCTCCGCGCCGGTCGGCCGGTCGGCGGTGATCCGCATCTTCGCCACTGTCATGCCGTGGAGCGCGCGTTCCCGGGACAGCAGCCACGTGGTCACCCCGGGCATGTGCTCGGGCTGCGGCCGGATCACCACGTCCTCGTCCTCGGCGGACTCGACGAGCTGATCGAGCGTGGTGCCGAGCGCCCGGGCAATCGGCACCAGCTGATCCAGCGCGATCCTGCGGTGCCCGGTCTCGATGCGGCTCAACGTGGACGGGCTGAGGTGGCAGCGGACGGCCAGCGCGTCCAACGACCAGCCACGCGCCAGTCGCAGGCCGCGGATGCGTCGGCGGATCACGGCGTCCAGATCGAGATCTTGCGTCATACGCAAGATGGTATGCCTTTCGCGCATAGAAGCCGCTACCGTGGCGGACATGACGCACGATCATCAGCCCCCCGGCAGCCGGCACGCACACCACGACCCCGGACTGGCAGAACTGCTGGACCTGGACGCGGAGGTACTGGGCTCGTACCTGGACGAGGTGACCACGTGGGCCGAGCAGCACGCCCCGCAGCGGCCGCGCACGATCGTCGACGTCGGCGCCGGAACGGGCACGGGCAGCCTGGCGCTCGGGCGCCGCTTCCCCACCGCCGAGATCGTCGCGGTCGACAGGTCGGCGTCGATGCTCGCACGCGTCCGCGCCGCCGCAGCCGAGAACGGCACGGCCGAGCGGCTCCGGGTCGTGCTCGCCGACCTGGATGCCGCCTGGCCCTCGATCGGTACGGTCGACGTCGCGTGGGCGGCCTCGTCGCTGCACGAGGTCGCCGACCCGGACAGGGTGCTGCGCGACCTCCACGCCGCCCTGAATCCCGGTGGCCTGCTGGTGGTCGTCGAGATGGACGAGCTGCCCCGGTTCCTGCCCGACGACGTCGGGCGGGGCACGCCGGGCCTGGAGCGGCGCTGCCACGAGGCCCTGGCGCGCGCGGGCTGGAACGCGCACCCGGACTGGCGGACCCACCTGGAGCGGGCCGGTTTCGAGGTCACCGCCCAGCGCAGCTTCACCGTGGCGGCGGCGCCGGCGCCACCGAACGCGGCCCGCTACGCACACGCCTACCTGTCCCGCATCCGCGCCGCACTCGACGGCCGGCTGGCCACCGACGATCTCGAGACCCTCGACGCCCTGCTGGCGCCCGGCAGCCCCGACGGTCTGCTGCACCGCGGCGACCTGACGGTCCGTGGCAGCCGCACCGTGTGGGCGGCCCGCCGCCGCTAGAGGGCCGCCTCCCGCAGCACCGTGACGAGCGTCGCGAGCCGGTCCGCCGCCCGGTCCGGATCGGGATGCACCAGGGCCAGCGGCACCATCACGTCGGTGACACCCACGGCGAGAAGCTCCTTCACCGCCTGCGCCGTGGCGGGCACGGCGATCTCGCCGCTCGCGTCGTGGACCACCTGCAGCCGTCCGCGGATCTGCAGGACGTCGGGATCACGGCCGTCCCGCTCGAGCGCGGCGCGGAGCAGATCGCGGCCCCGGCGCAGCTCGTCCGGGCCGGCACCCATGATGGGAATCCACCCGTCGCCCCACCGGGCGAGCCGGCGGATCACCGGCTTCGACAACGACCCCGACACCCAGACCGGGATGCGACGACCGCCGGGACGCGGCGCGCAGTACACGTCGGTGAACGCCACGCTCGGGCGCTGCACCGTGGCCGGGGCTTGTTCCCACAGCGCCCGGCAGGCGGCGAGCGTGTCGTCGAGCAGCGGACCACGATCGGCGAAGCTCAGTCCCGTGGCCTCGTATTCCTTTTCCTGCCAGCCTGTTCCGACCCCGAGGTCGAGCCGTCCGCCCGACATGTGGTCCAGGGTGGCCGCGGTCTTGGCGAGCACGGCGGCGCCCCGCAGCGCCGCGATGATCACGCCGGTGCCGAGGCGAATCGTGCGGGTCCGGCCGGCGATCACCGCGAGCACGGTCATGGGTTCGAGCCACATCGCATCGGGTTCGGTGGCGAACGGTCCCCACGCGTAACCGGAGGTGTCGGCTCCCATCACGACGTGGTCGGTGACGTTCACGCGGTCCACGCCGCATTCCTCGGCCCGGACCGCGACGTCCACGAGGTGGGCGAAGTTGTCGCGGGCCAGCACGTCGCCGAAGTTGGGGAGATTGACGCTCAGCGTCGGGGGTAGGGAGTTCACGCGAAAATCCTTCGGGTGTAGAGGATCCGGTCAGGGCGACAGGGGACGATTGGTCCACGAGCCGTCGGCGCGCGGGAACCAGCCGCCGGCCGCGTAGCTGCCACCGTCGACGTGAACGGTGGACCCCGTGACGTAGCGGGAGAGGTCGGAGGCGAGGAACAAGGCCGGTCCGGCGACGTCCTCGGCGCGGCCCGGGCCGCCCAGCGGCGCCCACCCCGGCCAGCGGTGCCGGTCCGCCTCCGGCACGAGCCGCTCGTACGGCACCTGTGGCGTCGCGATCAGGTCGGGCGCGATCGCGTTCACCCGGATGCCATGCCGGCCGACCTCGACCGCGAGACTGCGGGTGAAGTGCCGCAGCCCGGCCTTGTACGTGCCGTACACGACGTGCCCGGGAATGCCGCGGTGCGCCTCGACCGTGGTGACGTTGACGACGGAACCGCCCCGGCCGCGGTCGATCATGCCCGGAAGGACGGCGCGGGTCATCCGCAGGGCGTGGTCGAGATTGGCGCGGGCCAGTGCCTCCCATTCGGATTCGTCGGCCTCCGCAAAGGGAGTCGACGGGCGGAGGAAGTCACCGACGTTGTTGACGAGCACGTCCGGGGCATGGCCCGCGGCCTCCGTCGCGACGGCCGGGTCCGCGGCGTCGCCGACGATCGGCACCACGCCGGGAATTTCGGCGGCCAGCCGCTCGGCGGCCCCGCGGTCGGTGTCGACGAGGACGACGCCGGCACCGTGCTCGGCGAACAGCCGCACGACGGCCGCACCGATGCCGTTCGCCCCTCCGGTGACGATCGCCGTCCGTCCGGACAGCAAGGGATGCGACGCATTACTCGAAGCCGGAACGGTGGTCACCGTCGCGACGTTAGCTACCGCGCCCCGCGGGCGGCCCGGCCGTTCCGGTGGCCGGGAACGGGACCGAGCCCGCGTGCCGGGACCGCTCCCCTACGGACCGAAGGCCGGTGGCGGCACCCGCAGCCCGGTCTCACGCCAGATGCGCGTCGCGTCGTAGTAGTGGTCGTGGCCCGCGAGGTCGATGTGCCGCTCGGTCAGTCCCCGCTCCGGCGCGACGGCCACGGCCTCGTCGTACCCGAGACTGGTGCGGGGCAGGTCGAATCCGGCGTCGCGCGCGAAGGCCGACGCGAGGGCCCGCACACTCACCGGATCCGGGTGGGCGGCGTGCAGGACGTCGCCGTCGGGTCCGGGGCGGGTGCCACGGACCGCCAGTTCCGCGATCAGGCGGCCGAGATCACCGACCGAGATCACCGACAGCAGGGGGCGGCCGTCCTCGACCCAGGCGCCGAGGCGAGTGAGAATCTGCGCGATTCCGGGCACGAACCAGCGGTCTCCGGGCCCGTAGACGAAGGCGGCCCGCACCACGGTGCCGCCGTAATCACGCACGGCCAGTTCGGCCGCGAGCCGGCTCTCGCTGAGCACCGAGACCGGATTCGGCACAACGGCATCCTCGGCGACACCGCGGTGCGGGCCGGGACCGTAGACCCCGATCGTGCTGACGTAGATCACGTGCGGCCGGTGCTGCCGGGCCGCCGCAGCCAGGAGGTTCTCGGTCCCGGCACGGTTCACCTCGTCGCACGTCTGCGGGTCCGATCCGGTGTACGAGGCGGCGTGCACGATCACATCGGCGGCGGCGACCACGGCGTCCAGGGACGAGGGTTCGGTCAGGTCCGCCGCGGCCGTCCGCGTCGCGGCGGCGGGCAGCTCGTCCGGCCGTCGCGCGACGGCCGTGCAGGGCACGCCGGACGCCGTAAGCCCCGCGAGCACGGCGCCCCCGACGAAGCCGGTGGCGCCGATCAGCGCGATTGGCGGGAGTTGCGCCGAACCTTCGTTGCGGCGGCGGTCCATTACTGTGGGTACCATTCGGCCGGGTGGGGGAAACCCGATGGGGTTCGTCACGATGCACCTCGTCGGAACACAGGGTGGGAACGGAGTGAGGACGGATGGCTCAGCAAGCGCGGGCGGTGGCGACCAGGCAGCAGATCGTTCTCGGCGCGGCCGAGAACTTCGAACGGTCGGGCTACGAGGGCGCGAGCCTCGGCGCGATCGTCGAGAGCTCGGGCATCACCAAGGGCGCCCTCTACTTCCACTTCCGGTCGAAGGACGAACTCGCCCAGGTCGTCATCGAGGAGCAGCATCGCATCTCGATCGCCGCGGTCGAGGCCATCGCGGGCCTCGACATTCCCGCGCTCGAGCAGATCGTGATGCTCGCGCACGAGATGGCGCGGCAGATGATCGACGAGCCGATCGTGCGGGCCGGCATCCGCCTGACCCTCGAACTCAGCGCCACCGACGGTCCCACCGGCCCGTATCTGGACTGGATCGCCGCCTGCGAGAAGCTCACCGAGCAGGCGATCGCCCAGGGCGACATCCTCGACACGATCGACGCGGCCATGCTGGCCCGGTTCGTGATCTCCGCCTACAACGGCGTCCAGCTCGTGTCCAACGTCCTCACCCACCGGCAGGATCTCGAACAGCGCCTCGACGAGATGTGGATCCTGTTGCTGCCCGCCGTGATGCCCGCGGACCGCCACGGTGAGATCCCGCGGATCCGTGGGGCCCGCTGGACGCCGCCCGCCGACTGAACACCACGCGGCGGCGGTCAGCATCGCGACCGATCCGGTGCGAGCCGCACCGTGCCGGTCGCCAGAGCCTCACCCCACTGCTCGACGGAGGTCCGCACGGTCCACGGATCGTGCGGATCGATCCGCGCCACCACGTTCGCCCGCTCGTCCAGTTCGACGAACCGGTGGTAGGCGGCCTCGATGAGGTCGACGTCGGCGTGCGGGCGGCCGCATGCGGCGCGGGCGCTCTGCCGGAACGCCTCGAGGACGAGCATGCCGGGAACGTGATCGCTGGGGTGGTCGAACAGGACCGGATGACGATCGTCGACCCGCAGGCGCCAGCGGTTCTCGGCGTACTGCGGACCGAGCACGACGTCCAGTGGCCGGGACTGCCCGACGACGGCGGGGGGAATCGCCGGGGGGCAGACGGGATCCCCGATCGTGCGCGGGCCGGTGCCGTTCCAGCGCAGCCGCTGGTAGTCATCCGGGGTGAGGACGTTCGCCACTCCCTGTCCCGTGCCCACCCGTCGTCCGCCGACGACGAACACCACCGTCAGATCGAACTGGGACAGCAGCCCGCCGCGGTACACCGGGTCCTCCAGGCAGGCGTCGAGGACGACCTCCGCGGCGCCGGTACCGATGGCGAGCGCATGCACCGCCGCGTCCACCCGCAGGGTCTGCATGACGAACGGATGACCGAGGGGAACGCGATATTGCGTGTGCCCCAAGTAGATCGCCGTCTGGCGCAGGGTCTCGGCGATCAGCATGGTGTCGTATCGGCCGGTTTCGGTCCGGTAGAAGCCGTGCAGCCGTGGCCACTGCGCGCCCAGCAGGAATCGATGGTCGGCACCGGCGGACGTGCAGTCCGTCAGGAACACCTCCGACACCGATTGCCGGTGGACGTACCGCCTGGGCACCGTCGACTCGAAACCGAGGACGGGACTGTTCCGGGGCACTGCGTCCGCATCCACGGTCATTGTCGCTTCTTTCATTGCAAACCGGCCGGACTGCTTTTATCGAGGGACTATAGACGACCCGGACGAATCGGAGCACGCCCGTGTCCGGTGGCTGGATCGAACGTCGAGCACGGCTTTCGCCCCCTGTCGGTCGCTCGGATGAATTTTTCGAATCCAACAAACCGATCGACCGGTTTATGGTAAGGTGTACGCAGTCGGGAAACAAATGAACAGGGTCGGCCGTCGAGCACGCGGAGGGGTGTTCGCGCGGCAGGCCCGAGGTCACAGCACCTCCGCGCCGCCGGGACTATACGAGGGGTAGCCCCAACGGCGCGGAGGCGTGTCTGCATTCACACCGCCGCCACCCGAAACCGGGCGCCTCACTTGCTCGGAATGCGGCTTCGCGCTTCGGCGAGCTGATCCTCGAGGTAGACGATCCGGCACGCCGCGTCCACCGCGGTGCCGCTGTCGACCAGTTCCCGCACCCGCGCGACGAGACGGAGCTGGTTCCGGGAGTAGCGGCGGTGACCGCCCCCGGAACGGTGCGGCACCACGAGACCCGTGTCGTCCAGACTGCGAAGGAAGGCAGGGGTGACCCCGAGCGCCGCAGCGGCGCGACCCATGCTGAAGGCGGGGTAGTCGTCGTTGTCGAGTTCGTTGGTGACCGCGGGAGCGCGGTCGGGTGTGGGATCCACGTGCCCTTCGTTGCTACGAGAGGGAACCCCGGCACGTGGGGCGCCGGGGTTCGTGACGGTTACGACAATGCCGGCCTCGACCGGCACGAGGAAATGACATACACGAGTTCGCAATCCCGAGGGATACGCATCACCAGCCTCTCGCTCTGCTCTCCGGTGGCGGCGTGGTCGGCCTCCGCAGAGTCCGCCCCGTCGCGTCGTCGGGGCGGAGCCGCAGAACCGAGTGCGGCTCCGCCCCCTCTGCAACTTCCCCGGCAACCCGTCGGTTGCCCCTCTTCCGGATCCTTTCGCGCTGACGTTCTCGATATTATCGGCATCGATCCCGAAAGTCTACGGCTGCGACTGCAGATTTTCTCGTCGCGTGTTCTCGTCGCGGCGAGCCGCCCGGCGCGGCCCTTCGAACCTGTCGGACCGGTGCGGCACCATGAGCACACCGCCGCAAGAAGGAACGCTCATGACCGAGATCCTCGACCTGGCACCGGCCGCCCACGAGATGGCACGGCTCGTCGGCGCGCTCACGCACGAGCAACTCGCCCGTCCCACCCCGTGCGCGGGCACCACCATCGGGGACCTGGTGGATCACGTGGGCGGGCTGTCCCTGGCGTTCACCGCCGCCGCCGGGAAAGCCGTCGGTGACCACACCGGGCAGGGACCGTCGGCGGACGCGTCCCGGCTCGGCGACGACTGGCGCACCAGGATCCCCGGGGAGGTCCTCGCCCTCGCCGAGGCGTGGCGCGAGCCCGGTGCATGGACCGGAACCACCCAGGCCGGCGGCATCGATCTGCCCGGTCACGTCGCGGGGATCGTGGCGCTCGACGAACTCGTGATCCACGGCTGGGACATCGCCACCGCCAGCGGCCGGAGGTTCTCGTGCGATCCCGCCGCGCTGGCCGCGTGCCTGTCGTTCGTCGCCGCGACCACCGACGAGGAACGCGCAGCCGGCGGGCTCTTCGGGCCGGCCGTCGCGGTTCCCGACGACGCCCCGGACCTCGATCGCCTGATCGGGCTCAGCGGGCGTGACCCGTCGTGGCGGCCGCCGCCCGGCCCCTCGGACCGCCCACCGCGGGCCCCGGGCGGCGGGTCGGGCTAGGCTCGGCCGGCACACCGGCTTCGGCCCACCCACCGAGAGGAACGTGATCCGTGTCCGAGACGGACCGCCGCCCTCCCCGTCCGGACCTTCTGGCCGACTGCGGCAGTTGCTTCGGTTTGTGTTGCGTGGCTCTGCCTTTCGCCGCGTCCAGGGACTTCGCGATCGACAAGGAAGCTGGCCGGCCCTGCCCGAACCTGCTGGACGACTTCCGGTGCGGCATCCACCGGGACCTGCGGCGCAAGGGATTCACCGGGTGCACCGTCTACGACTGCTTCGGTGCCGGCCAGAAGGTCTCACAGGTCACGTTCGGCGGAGCGGACTGGCGTCGAGCGCCGCAGACCGCTCGGCGGATGTTCGACGTCTTCCCCGTCGTGCGTCAACTGCACGAGCTGCTCTGGTATCTCGACGAGGCGGTGTCCCTGCCCACCTCCGGACCGCTCCGCGCGGACCTGCGCGGTGCGCGTGCCGCGACCGACCGGCTGTCCCGCGGCGACGCCGACGCCCTCGCCGGACTCGACGTCGCGACGCACCGGCAGGAGATCAACACCCTGCTGCTGCGGGCGAGCGAGCTCGCCCGGGCCACCGTGCCCGGCCGCAGGAAGAACCGCCGCGGCGCGGACCTGCTCGGCGCGAAGCTCCGGCGCGCCGACCTGCACGGCGCGAACCTGCGCGGCGCCCTCCTAGTCGCCGCGGACCTGCGCGAGGCGGACCTGCGCCGGGCCGACCTCATCGGCGCCGACCTGCGGGACACCGACCTGCGCGGCGCCGATCTCACCGGCAGCCTGTTCCTCGTCCAGTCGCAGGTCGATTCCGCCCGGGGCGACGCACGTACCCGGCTGCCCGCCACCGTGGCCCGACCGACGCGCTGGTAGCGCAACGGGCGAATCGGTCCCGTTGCCCTCGAAAGCCCTCGATCCGGCCGCGATCGGGTGTGCAATAGGTCCCATGAACATCCCCGACCTCCTTCCCACAGACCGCCGCCGGATGGCTCGTGCTGCCGTGGATTCGTTGGGCAGCCAGCGCAGCGACCACGCCCTCGTACGCGTGAAGTGCCCCGCCAGCCACAACGTCGCCACCGTCTACCGCACCCCGGAGGGGCCGGTGCTCGTCGCCGGCGGTGGGCCGACGGCGCACGGCAATCGCGACCGGTCCGAGACCGCGCACCACGGCGGATCCCTCGGGTCCGAGTTCGTCGACACCCTCGAGGCGACCCAGTTCGAGGACGACGACGTGCCCGCGCGCTGCGCATGCGGTCCGCACACCCTCTCGCGCCAGGACCTGCAGGAAGCGGTCCGCTCGCACACCCGCACGGTCACCCTGACCTGAGCCGGACCCGATGAGCACCGCCGACAGCCGGCGCGACCGCGGCGTCGATTCCGGCGGCCGGGACGTCGCGCTCGAGCTTCGCGACGTGAGCCTGGCCGGCACCCTGACCGTCCCCGCCGGATCGGACGGCCTGGTGATCTTTGTGCACGGCAGCGGCAGCAGCCGGTTCAGCCCGCGCAACCGGTACGTCGCCGGGGAACTGAACGCCGCCGGCCTGGGCACGTTGCTGTTCGACCTGCTGACCGCCGGCGAGGAGGGCGACCGCGCCCTCGTCTTCGACATCGAACTGCTCGCGAGCCGGCTCGGCGAGGTGACCGATCTCGTCCGCGCGGAAGCCGAGTGGATCGGTTACTTCGGGGCCAGCACCGGCGCCGCCGCGGCGCTGTGGGCCGCCGCCGATCCGGACCGGGAGATCGCCGCCGTCGTCTCCCGCGGCGGGCGACCCGATCTGGCGATGCCCCGCCTCGGCCGGGTCCGCGCCCCCACGCTCATGCTGGTCGGAGGCCTGGATCGCATGGTGATCGAACTGAACCGGCAGGCCGCCGCGGCCATGCGGTGCGAACACGACCTGCGGATCGTGCGCGGGGCAACGCACCTGTTCGAGGAACCCGGCACGCTCGAGGTCGTGGCACAGCAAGCGCGGGACTGGTTCCTCGATCACCGCCCGCCGCCTCCGGCGTAACCGGCACGCAACATACACGGCGTCGGATCCCTCTGCCGCTCCGGGGAATTCGGACATCGACGACGGAACACCAGGGGGCGCGGCGCCCACTCACCCGCCTGCGCTGGGCAAACACGGGTACGGTGGACACGACGGCACAGTCCTCGTACTGTGACGGAAGACACAAACCTGGGTAGCCGCCGAACCGGCGGGGTACCCGCACTACAACGAGTTGACACACGCCCAGTGGCGACACCTCAGAGGCGGACAATTGACGATCGAAGCACACCGTGACATCCCCGCGGTACGACGCCTGACGGCACTCGACACCGCGCAGGCTCTTCTCCGCTCCGCAAGGGGCCGCTCCTACACCGAGGACCAGGCGTTCGACGAACTGCTCGACGCCTCGATGCGCTTCCACGTCGACATCGTCGACCTGTGCGAAGCCCTCACCGACCTGACCACTGGTCCCGGCACTACCGTCCAGGGACACCGGCGCGCCCACACCGTCGCGACCGAACTGTGGGGCCCGCTGATCGACCGGAGGACCGCCCCCGCCGAGAACTGATCACCGGAAGCGGATGCTCAGCGTGCGCCGGACGAGGTCACCGACCTCGTCCGCCCACGCGAGGATGCCGAGGGTCGAGTCGATGTTTCCGGGCGGCGTCCGTACCAGGGTGTCCCTGCGGATCAACCGCTCGAAGTCCACGGTCACCGGATCCGGGCGCACCCCGCCGTTGCCGTGGTGGAACTGCACCCCGGCGCGGCGCATCACGTTGATCAGCTCCTGCGCGAGGATCCCGTTCGCGACCGTCGTCGGATGCACGCCGTCGAGGGAGAACAGCCCGCCCGCGGCCCGGCCCCCACGACCGTCGGCCGTCAGGAACCGCGAATCCGGCACGGGGTCGAGCGCGGCGAGTGCGGACGGGAGCGGGTACGGGGTCCACCACGCCGGGCGGGCACCGACATCGGTGACGAAGCGCCGCGACGCGAGGCGCTCGAGCAGGCCGGCCACGTCCAGCAGATACCAGTCCCGTGCCGGGCCGTGCACACCGGAGCGAGCGTCGGCGACCGCCTGCTCGATGCGCTCGTTGTACAGGTCGATCGCGACGTCCACCGCGTACGCCCCGGCACCCGTGATGTGCTCGTCCTGAGCCGGGTCGAACCGCGCCTCCTCGATCCACGGCCGGGTGTAGTACGGGAAATAGGGCGACCCCGGTTCCATCTTGCGTCCGAGCCCCTTCGCGATCGGCGCGATGGTGACGTGGGGAATCGTGCACCACACGACGTGCCGCGCCCGGATCGCCGCCACCCGCTCGACCACCTCCGCGAACTCGGCCGCGAAGTGCTCGGGCCGCCAGATGGTGTAGGCGTCCTTCGCGGTGAGGTCGCGAAAGTCCGGACCGCTCCACGCGATGCGCAGGTCCGTGACCGTGCCGAGCGCGTTGTTGGAGCCGAGGAACACCACCAGCGTCTCGATCCCGGACTCGGTCGTGTCGTCGTGGTCGTCGCCGAGCGCCGCGGCCGCGTCGAACAACGTCATCGCCTTCGCCCCGTCGCTCCAGCGCGGATACACCCGCAGCGCGGCGCGCTCCCCGTTGTTCTGCACGATCTGGTCGAGCAGGTCGTCGTTCGGTGCGGCGATCGCCGCCTCGCACGTCGCGGCGGTCTTGCTCAGGGCGTCGCGCAGGTCCCAGCCGAAACAGGACAGGTTGTGCTGGTACGCCGCCGGCAGCGGCGGCTCCCGACCGGGCCCGCGCTCCCAGTAGTCCTCCACCTGGTCCATGAGCGCGCGCACGGCGAACAGCGCGAGCGGCGTCTCCCACATGTTCACCGACGGCCCGAAGCGTCGCTCGAGGTCGCGCAGGAGCAGTTCGATGTTGAGCGGCAACCCGCCCGGACCGCCGTAGCGCGGGTAGCGGAACCGGCGGAGCCAGCCGAGTTCGTGGGCGACGATCGCGGGGACCGAGACGTCGGTGTGGAAGACGGCGCCGCTCTGGAACCCCTGCAGCACCGAGTCGCCGATCGCGACGAGCCGGTGCGGGGGCACTCCCCGGGTGTCGACCCGCACGTCGCGTCCGAGCGACGGATCCGACACCGGCACCCGGGGGGCGGACGCCGCGCGCACCCGCACGTCCGCGGGTGTGCCGTCCGGGAGATCCATCGGAGTCACCGGCATTTCGTCCTCCCCCCGGGCCGCGCGTGCGCCTGCTCCGAGCGTGAGCCGCGCGCGGTGGGTTGTCAACGACACGGCCGGCGACGAATTCTGTAGGGCATGGCTACCGACGAGGACTTCGCGCACACCGACGAGGCAGCCCGCAATCGGCGGGAGAAGGCGATCGTCCTCGCCCGGTTCGCCTGGAATCGCGGCATCACCGCGGACGAGCTGCTGGCCCTGAGCGACGACGTGCGCCGGAAGCTGGCCCGGGCCGCCGGAGCGCACCCGCCGCGCACGATGGAGACGTGGGCGCTCGTCGCGCGGCTGCTCACCGAGAAGTCGGCGTGGGCCGCGCAGCATCCCGGCCATCCCGCAGCCACCCCCACCGCCGCGGACGAGAAGTTCATGTGGGTGAAGAAGCCGCCGCGCCGGTGGCTGTGAGCCTCACTGGGACCCTCACGCGCCGAGCGGGTCGAACGCGTACGACACGGCCGGCACCTGCATCGCGAACCGGACGAGGTGACCCTCGCGCGCGGCGCAGACGCTCCCGGCACCGCCGGGCAGGGGTGGCAGCGCGACGTCGCGTGGTGGGAGCAGCCGTCCCGGCACCGGCACGCCGTAGCAGCGGGCGTCGCCCAGCTCGATCCGGGCCACGCCGTCCGTGACGGTGATGTCGACGAGCGCGGTGAGCCGGCGGCGGCGATGCGTGGCCCGGATCGATCCGTCGCGATCGAGGACGAAAACCCAGTCGTGGCGGAGGGAGTTGAGCCAGTCGAGCACGGTGCCGACGCCGCTGGTGCCCTGGACGTCGAGGCGGTGTGCGCTGAACCGGGTGCGGATCCCGGGGACGACACGCACACCGTGCGCCACCACGGTCACCTCGTCCACCCGGCGCCCGCCCCAGTCGACCGCCGCGAGCTCGACCCGGGACTGCAGGTGCGCGCGGCGACGGCGCACCTGCACCGACCGCACCGTCGCCCGCACCGGCACGCCGTGCACGTCCGTCGCGACGGTGCGTCCGACGTATCGGTGCGTCAGGCCCAGAGCGAGCGCGGTGACGATCACGTCCGGGACCAGGGCGGTCGTCGTGCCGGCGGCGAGGTCGGCGAGCGGCTCCACCCAGCGGGTGGCCCACCCGTCCGCTTCGACGCCGGTGTCCATCCGGACATCATGCCCTCTCCGGCGCCGTGCGCCCCGCCTCGGCCGAATGTGACACGCGTTCAATGTGATCGAACCTGTGTGACATTCGGCCACCGCGGAGTCAGCGGTCGGCGTCGTCCCAGATCCGCAGGATGGTCGAGAGGATGTCCTCGGACACGCCCAGGCCGCCGAGGTGGCTCTCGCCGGCCAGGTGGTGGAACTGGGCGTCGGGCAGCCGGCCCACCACGTGCAGGCCGTGTTCCATGGGGACGATGTGGTCGGTGTCGCCGTGCCACCACCGGACCGGCACCTTGACGTCCTCGAGGCGGAAACCCCAGTCCCGGGCGAACACCACGACGTCGGCGAAGGGCGCGGCCATCTGCTTGCGGCTGCCGTTGAGCAGATCGTCGAGGAACATCGCCTTGAACTCGGGGCGGGCCAGCAACTGCCGGTCGGCCTCGGGCGAGAACCACCCGTACAGGTCGATGAGCGGCGACGCGAACGGCCGCACGACCCGGGCCATCGACGCCACCCCCATGCCGATGGGGACGCCCCAGACGGTGAGCACCGGCGCGACCATCCTGCCGAACCGCATCAGGGCGCTGCTGATCGCGTCGGGCCCGACGACGGGCGCAACGCCCCCGAGCACCGCGGCGGCCACGACCCGCTCGGGCATCGCGTGCGCCGCGGCGAGGGTGTAGGGGCCGCCGCCGGAGAGGCCGACGACCGCCATCCGGTCCACCCCGAGGGTGTCCGCGACGATACGCAGATCGTCCGCGAAGGCGAGGACGTTCTCGTAGCGGTGCGGACTCGACGAGCCGATCCCGGGGCGGTCGACGCCGATGAGCCGGACGTGCTCTCGCTCGGCGTAGCTGCGTGCCTCGATGGGGATCTGCCGACGCGCCCCGGGGGTGCCGTGCAGCCAGAACACCGCCCGGCCCTGGGCCGATCCGAATTCGGCGAAGCCGATCCGGCGGCCGCCCCCGACCGCAACGGTGCCTTCCAGCTTGGGACGTTCGACGTCGATCATAGGCGCCAGCATGCCACGTGGCTGCGGTCACACGACGCAGGTGTCCGTGACAGCGCGGGCCGGGCATCCCCGGCGACGGGCCCTGCGCTCAGCGCAGCGCGTCGATCAGCTCGCCGACGGTGTGTGCGGATTCGAGCGGATGACGGAGCCGGCCGGCCGGATTCACCGAGTAGAGGTTGCGACGGCCCGCGCGGGTGCGGGTCAGGTAGCCGCCGTCGACCAGGTCGGCGAGGATCGTCTGCACGGACCGCTCGGTGATCCCGATCCGCTGCGCGAGTTCGCGGACGGTGGGCTGTCCGCCTCCGGCGACACACAGCAGTACGTGCGCGTGGTTGGTCAGGAACGTCCAGCCCCGGGCACGGTCCTCGTCGCCGGTGGGCGGCGTTCCGGGCCGGGCGGAGGAGGTCACCCGCACACCATAGGGCACCGCGGTTTCCGGTATCGCGCTTCGCGCTCGGGCCGCGGCCGCATCCCTGGTGCGCCCGGGCGGCCCTGGGTAGGGTTCGTCGGGTGAACACCGGGCCGGCACTACGCCACTCACGGATCGGCGACCCGGTGGAGGTCTGAGCGTGGAACGGGCGGCGCAGCGTCGCCGCCCGCGTTCGATACGGGGACCGCCGGGCTCGTGCGTACCGCCGTCCCGTCCCCGAATCGAACTACAGCGAGGAACTCCCATGTCCGTCACTTTCAACCACACGATCATCGCCGCCGTGGACCGCAACGAGTCGGCGCGGTTCTTCCGTGAACTGCTGGAACTTTCGGAAGCACCGTCCTGGGGCCCGTTCACCAACATCCAGCTCGACGACGGCGTACTGCTGCAGTTCGCCGAGCCCCCGGTGGAGATCCAGATGCAGCACTACGCGTTCATGGTCGACGACGACCTCTTCGACCGGGCGTATCGGCGGCTGTGCGACGCCGGCATCGAGCACTGGGCCGATCCGCAGATGCGCCGCCCCGGCGAAACGAACACGGGGCACGGCGGGCGCGGGGTGTATTTCAAGGACCCGGCCGGTCACGCGATCGAGCTGCTCACCCGCCCCTACCTCCCGTTCCCTTGACAGCTAACCGGAAATACTATTCACTAATTGTAGTTCGCGAAAGGGAGTATCCCTCCGCGCTTCGTCGTCAACTCGGAGGCCGTCCGCCGGCCCCCCGGCGGAGCGGGCTCGGGTTCGAGCCGGGAAAGACTTTCGGCCGTTTCGAGGCTGAGAGGTGGTCCCGATGACCGTTCCGTTGTGGTTGTGGGCGGCGGTACTCGCCGCAATCGTGGCGATGCTGGCGGTGGATCTGTTCGCGCACCGCCGCGCGCACGTGATCGGCGTGCGCGAGGCCGCAGGCTGGTCGCTGTTCTGGGTCGGCACCGGCGTCGGATTCGGCGCGCTGATCTGGTGGCAGTACGGCTCGGAGTTCGGCCAGCAGTACTTCTCCGGCTACCTGATCGAGAAGTCGCTCGCCGTCGACAACGTCTTCGTCTGGGCGATCATCCTGACGTACTTCGCCGTGCCGCGTGAGTACCAGCACCGGGTCCTGTTCCTCGGCGTGCTCGGGGCCCTGGTGTTCCGGGGTCTGTTCATCGCGGCGGGCTCGGTGCTCATCGCGAGCTTCGGCTGGATCCTCTACCTGTTCGCGGCGTTCCTGCTCTACACCGGCTACCGGATGATCCGGCAGCGCGACGAGCACCTCGACCCCGAGAAGTCCCGCGCGCTGCGGCTGTTCCGCCGCCACGTACCGATGACCGACGCCTACCACGGACAGAAGCTCCTCGTCCGTCGCGGTGGTGCGCTGCTGGCCACCCCACTGCTCGCGGTGCTGGTGCTCATCGAAATCACCGACATCGTCTTCGCGGTCGACTCGATCCCCGCGATCTTCGCGGTCACGGACGAGCCGTTCCTCGTGTTCACCGCCAACGCGTTCGCGGTGCTGGGCCTGCGGGCGATGTACTTCCTGCTCGCCGACCTGATCCACCGCTTCGTGTACCTGAAGATCGGGCTGGCGCTGGTGCTGATGTGGGTCGGCGTCAAGATGCTGCTGAAGATCGACGTGTTCTACGTGCCGACACCGATCTCGCTCGCCGTCGTCGCCACGATCCTGACGGTGTCGATCGTCGCCAGCCTGCGCGCCACGCGCGGCCAGGGCCGTCGCAGCCTCGCGGCGCCCGCGACCCCGCCGTTCCGGGTGGCCACGGCCGAGGAGACCGCGGCGCTCGAACCCGTGTGGCGGCTGCCGGGCAGCCGGCGCCGCGCGGCGCGGCCCGAGCGCGACGACAGCCTCAGCGGTGGGCGGTGAACGTGTACTGGCGGGTCGCCGCCTCGACGATCTGATCGGGGGTCACGTCGATCTCGCCGCCGAGCCACGCGGTCATGAGCTCGGCGAGGCCCCCGACGAACAGCAGCGCGGCGATCTGGTCGTGGGGCGGCTGCAGCGCGCGGTCGCCCCACAGCTCGCGGGATTCGATCGCGACGAGGTCCGCGAACTGGCGCAGCAGTTCCCGGCGACGGGTGCGCAAGGGCTCGGCGGCCGCGGACTCGACGACGGCGACCCGGCCCTTGCGCGGATCGTCGGTGAGGACCGCGACGAACGCGGCGATGGCAGCGCGGGCCCGCTCCTCGGGGCCGCGCTCGGATTCGGCGAGTGCCGCCAGCGCGCGCTCGCGGATCTCGTCGGCGATCCGCTCGACGACGCACACGAGCAGCTCGTCCCGGCCGGAGAAGCTCTCGTAGAAGTACCGCTCGGTGAGCCCGGCCTCCTGGCAGATCGCGGTCATGGTGGCACGGTCACCGCCCTCGCGGCCGAACACCGTCAGACCGGCCGCGAGCAACTGCTCGCGACGGTCGGCGGCGCGCTGCTCGGCGCTCTTTCCGCGGTACTGACGACTGGGCCTGCCCATAGTCGAATCTTGACAGATCGCCGCCTGTGATCCACGCTACAGGAAATTGACAGAGCTTCATGTCAGATACGGTCCGACGAATCGGAGACCTCATGACGAAAGTGCTCGCGCCCTCCCCGCCCGGCCTGACCGCGGTACCAGGGGACGCCGGACTGCCCTACGTCGGGTACGCCCTCGACTACATGCGCAACCCGCTGAAGGCCTACGACCGGCGATACCGCGAACACGGCGAGGTGTCCTGGTTCCGGTTCGCGGGCCGGCCCTGGGTGGTGCTGCTCGGACCCGACGCCTGCGGCGCCGCGCTGCAGAACCGCGACCGGGCACTCGCGAACGGCCCGGGCTGGCGGACCCTCATCGGCCCGTTCTTCGACCGCGGCCTGATGCTGCTCGACGGCGACGAGCACCGCACGCACCGCCGGATCATGCAGCAGGCCTTCACCCGGGACCGCCTGGCCCGCTACACGGACTCGATGCAGCCCGCGATCGCGCAGGCCCTCGACTCGTGGACGCCGAGCGAGGATTTCCGCGCCTACCCGGCACTGAAGGAACTCACCCTCGGGCTCGCCACCTCGATCTTCATGGGCGGCGCCGAGGGATCGTCGGCCACCGAGATGGCCGAGGTGAACAAGGCGTTCATCGGGTGCGTACAGGCGGCCACGGCGATCGTGCGCTATCCCCTGCCCGGAACCCGCTGGCGCCGTGGCGTGGTGGGCCGCCGCCGGCTCGAGGAATTCTTCCGGCGATACCTGCCGGCCCGTCGCGCCGGCGACGGCGACGACTTGTTCACCGCGCTGTGTCACGTGGAATCCGAGGACGGCGAGCGATTCTCGGACGAGGACGTCGTCAACCACATGATCTTCCTGATGATGGCTGCGCACGACACCTCGACCATCACGCTGTCCACCGTGCTGCAGTACCTCGGCCAGTTCCCCCAGTGGCAGCAACTGTGCCGGGAGGAGTCGGAGGCACTCGGTACGACGACCCCGACCCTGGCGGACCTCGAATCGCTCACGAGCCTGGACCTGGTGATCAAGGAGTGCCAGCGGATCGTGACCCCGGTGCCCGGCATCGTCCGGTACACCACCGCCGACACCGAAATCCTGGGCCACTTCGTGCCGCGCGGCACCCTGATCAACGTCGGGCTGCACTACAGCCACCACATGCCCGAGTTGTGGCCGGAACCGGAGAAGTTCGATCCCGGTCGCTTCGCACCGGAACGCCGCGAGGACCGCGTGCACAAGTTCGCGTGGACGCCGTTCGGCGCCGGAGAGCACCGCTGCCTGGGCATGTACTTCTCCGGCGCCGAGATCAAGACGGTGCTGCACCACCTGCTGCTCGGGTACCGGTGGCACGTTCCGTCCGATTATGTTGCGCCGCTGAACTTCACGTCACTTCCGTACCCGTCGGACGGGCAACCGATCGCGCTGCGCCGCCTCCGGTGACTCAGACGCGGCCCTTGACCATCCCGTGCCAGTACATGGCCGGCAGGCCGTAGCGCTTGAGCAGCCACATGTCGCGGCGATCCTTGGTGGTGTCGATGACCGGGATGCTCGGGGACGGGTTGAGCTCGTAGTCGAACTCCGCGAGCATCATCTTGTCCCGGGCGGTGACGAACGGGCAGGACGAGTACCCGTCGTAGCTCTTGCGCTTGCCGACGCCGCGCATCTCGGCGACCAGGTTGGCGACGAGGACGGGCGCCTGCTTGCGGACCGCGGCGCCGGTCTTCGACGTCGGCAGGTCCGCGACGTCGCCGAGCGCGAACACGTTGGGATACCGGCGGTGCTGGAGCGTGTGCTTGTCGACCTCGACGTAGCCGAAGGGGCTCGCCGGGTTGGCGAGCGGGCTGGCCGCGACCCAGCCGGGCGCGCGCTGCGGGGGCACGGCGTGGAGCATGTCGAACCCGACGACCTCCTCGGTGCCGGTGGCGTTGTTCACGATCGTCGCCTTGCGCGACGGTCCGTCGAGCGCGGTCATCTCCGAGCTCAGACGCACCTCGATGCCGTACTTCGCGGCGACCCCCTCGAGGGTCTGCCGCCAGGACGGGATGCCGAACATCGAGTCGCCGGGCAGGACGAGCATGACGCGGATCCCGTCCAGCAGGCCCTGCCGCCGCCAGTAGTCGGAGGCGATGTAGGCGATCTTCTGCGGCGCGCCGGCACACTTGATGGGACCGGCGGGCTGGGTGAAGATCGCCGTGCCGGAGCGCATGTTCCGGATCAGTTCCCACGTGTAAGGGGCGTACTGCGACGAGTAGTTGCTCGAGACGGCACCGTGCCCGACGGCCGCGGCGAGGCCCGGCACCCCGTCCCAGTCGAGTTGCAGGCCGGTGGCCAGCACAAGGTAGTCGTAGCCGACGACGGTCCCGCGGTCGGTCGTGACGGTCTGCGCGTCGGGGTCGACGGCGGTCGCGGCGGCCCGAATCCACCGGACGCCCTTGGGAATCAGCTTCTCCTCGGCTCGGCGGGTCTCGTCCAGCGACGCCTGTCCTCCGCCGACGAGCGTCCACAGGGGCTGGTACCAGTGCTCATCGGAGGGCTCGATCACCGCGATGTCGGTGACGCCGGCCCGGCGCAGGCGCGCAGCGGTCGCGATTCCGGCCGTGCCGCCTCCGACGACGAGTACTCGATGTCGCGCGGCACCGTTGCCTGAATGGAGCGACATGTGAACAGTCCTTTCCGTCCGTGACGCAGGCGCGGACGCGGGCTGGGCCTCCACGCCCTTGATACCCGGTGGGGTATTCAACGACGACTGTAGACCCGCGCCCGGGACTCTTCAAGTACCCCTCCGGGTATTTCTGCCCGGTGAAGGTCCCCGCTTCCCGGGACCTTCGTCCCTGCCGGGGCGGAGGACGAGGCCGTCGAGCTGCGCGACGGCGGTGATCCGGACACGACCGCGACCGCGCGCCGCTACTCCGTGGCCGCGCTGACGACGTCGTCCTCGGACAGCAGCACCTCGGCCGCCGCCGGGCCGAGCGGCACGAAACTGTCGCGGCTGGTGACCCGCGAGATCCGGCCCCGGTAGCCCGCCTCCACCAGTGCGGTGACCACCGCCTCCGACACCCCACCGCTGCGCCGCGTCTCGTCCACCACCAGCACGCGCGGGAAGGACTGCGCGCACGCCAGCAGTTCCGCCAGCGGCAGCGGCGCCAGCCACTGCAGGTCCAGCACGGCGGCCTCCACGCCGCGCGCCGACAGCCGACGGGCCGCGCGCAGGCTCATCCGGACGCCGTTGCCGAACGTCACGATGAGCACGTCGTCGCCCGTACCGTACACCCGCACCGAGCCCGGCTGTACCGCAACGGAATCGGGCGGCTCCTGCCACAGCCCGTCGCCCTCGTCGTACAGGTCGCGCTCGTGGTACAGCGCGATCGGCTCGAGGAACACGCATACCCGGCCCTCGCTGCGCGCGAGGTGCACGCAGCTGCGCAGCAGCGCCCCCGCAACCGACGGACGGCTCGGCACCGCGAGCACCAGACCGGGAATGTCGCGCAGCACCGCGACGGAGTTGTCGTTGTGGAAGTGCCCGCCGAACCCGCGCTGGTAGGCGAGGCCGGCGATGCGCACCACCATCGGGTTGCGGAAGCGGCCGTCGGAGAAGAACATCAGACTCGCCGCCTCGCCGCGCAACTGGTCCTCGGCAGTGTGCAGGTAGGCCAGGTACTGGATCTCCGGAATCGGCAGCAGGCCCGCCACCGCGAAACCCAGTGCCGTACCGAGGATCGTCTGCTCGTCCAGGATCGTGTCGAAGACGCGGTGCGGCCCGAAGCGGCGGAGCAGACCGCGCGTGAGCCCGTACACCCCGCCCTTGTCCGCCACGTCCTCACCGAACACGAACGACTCCGGTATCGTCTCGAGAATCCCTGTGAGCGCGGCGTTCACCGCCTGAGCGAGCGTGCGGGGCTCCGGCGACGGGGGCCCGGGCTCGTCCGGAACCCGCCGGCGACCGTGCGCGTGCAGCGGCCGCATCACCTCGGCGGCCGACACCAGCCGCGGGGCGGTGGCGAGCGCCTCCATCTCGGCGGCGACGACGGAACGCATCCCCTCGTATCGTTCGAGAATCCCCGCGGGGGAGAGTGTTCCGCGGTCGATCAGAGTACGCGCGGTGGCCAGCAACGGATCCCGGACGTAGTCGGCGGCGATCTCCTCACGGGTGCGGTACGCGGTCTCGGCGTCGGAGCCGGCGTGGCCGAGGAACCGCACCGTCTTCAGGTGCAGCACGGCCGGTGCGCGCGAGGTCCGGACGGCGACGAGCAGGTCCGCGACGGCGGTGAGCACGCCGACCGGGTCCGCGCCATCGGCCGCGCGGTAGCTCACCCCCGGATACGACGAGAGGGTGCGTTCCGCCCAGCCCTCCGGCGTCCGGACGCTGATGCCGAGCCCGTTGTCCTCGCACACGAACAGCAGCGGCAGCGGCAGCCCCCGGTACGCGCAGTAGGCGGCCGCGTTGAGCGCCCCGACCGCGGTGGAATGGTTCGCCGAGGCGTCCCCGAAGCTGCACAGCACCACCGAGTCCGCGGGCCACGGGCACTGCAGGCCCAGCCGGGCCGCGCGGGCGAGGGCGAACGCCGTCCCCACCGCGCGCGGCAGATGGGAGGCGATCGTCGAGGTCTGCGGGAGAATGTTCAACTCCGCGTTGCCGAACACCTTGTGCCGGCCGCCGGAGATCGGGTCCAGCGTCGAGGCGGTGCAGCCGGCGAGCACGTCCCGCACCGGCGTCGTGCCCGGCACCCGGGCCGCCCGCGCGGCGTAGAAGGCCCCCGACCGGTAGTGCAGCAGTGCCGGATCGGTGACCCGGGACAGCAGGCCCAGGGCGGCGTTCGCCTCGTGCCCGGCCGAGCCGATGGTGTAGAACCCGGCACCGCGCCGCTGCATCTCCCGGGCCGCGAAGTCGAGGTGACGGGACTGCAGTTGAGCGTCGAAACAGCGCAGCATCAGCTCGTCCGGTACCCGTCCGGCCACGGCACGGCCGGCGCTCCAGCCGCGGACGGTGGCGGTGAAGTACTCGTCGAGCGGCTCGGCCGTCATCGCGCTTCCCCACACCCTCGCAGGTCCTGCCCAATACTGTGTACCGGCACAGTACCGCCCGGTCCCGGTCGGCGCGGGTCGTCGCGCCCGGCCGCACATGCAGGCCGGGGGCCGAACGGAAGGAACACCGAGATGTCCACCCGCCTCACCGACGGGGAACTCGTCGACCGGTACCTGCACGCCGTCCTCGTCCACCTGCCGCGGTCCCGGCGCGACGACGTGACCGCCGAACTGCGCGGGCGCATCGACGACGCCGCCGCCGACCGCGACGTGCGTGAGGTACTCGCCGGCCTCGGCTCCCCGGAGGATCTCGCCCGCACCTACCGGGGCGCCCCGCGGCATCTGATCGGTCCCCGGCTCTACGACACCTATCTACGGGTGCTGTGGCCCGTCGTCGGGGTCGTGGCGGCCGTGCTCGGCGGACTGACCCTGCTCGGCGCCCTGACCGAGGCCACCGCTCCCGCGGCCGCGCGCCTCGACACCGCCGACGTCGTGTGGGACGCGATCGACGCGGCCCTGACCGGCGGTGTGTACGCCGCGTTCTGGGTGACCGTCGTCTTCGCGGTGCTCGAGCGCACCGCGCCCGCCGGCACGGACCTCGGCCGGTGGGATCCGGACGACCTCCCGGCGGTGCCGCACGGCCGGGAGATCCCCGTCGGCGAGGCGGTCGCGGAACTGGTGTTCGCGGTGGTCGTCCTGATCGGGGTGGCGAGCCTGTCCCCGTCGCTCGCGCCGTCGTTCTTCGGTGCCGGGTACGAGGCCCTCGATCCCAGCTTCACCGACCGGCTGGTGCCGGCGATGGTGGCCGTCGCGGCGCTGTGGGTGGTCTCGGCGAGCGTGGCGCTGGTCGTGCGCAGCTGGACGACGGTCGTCACCGCCCTGTCGGTGGTCTCCGATCTGCTCGCCGTCGCGGTGGCCACGGCCGTGCTCGTGCACCGGCCGTACTTCTCGCCGCAGTTCCTGTCCGACCTGAGCGAGCGCACGGGCTCCGACCTGACGGCTCAGCTGAACCTGGCGGTCGGCATCGTGTGCATCGTGGTGATCGTCGCGTCGGCGGTCGGGGTGGTGACGGCGGTCCGCAAGCACCTCGCGCACCGCCGCGCCTGAGGCCCGGCCGTCAGCAGGTGGCCAGGACGCCGGCCATCGCGTCCTTCTCGTCCGGCGTGATCCACAGGCCGTACTCCGCCTTCACCTCGATCTGCCGGGAGACGTAGGTACAGCGGTACTCCGAGTTCGGGGGCAGCCACTGCGCCGCGTCCTTGTCGCCCTTGCCCTGGTTTGTGGGCCCGTCGACGGCCTGCAGGTTCCGGGGATCGTTCGCGAGGTTCTTGCGGGCCTGCGCATCGAGCAGCCGCGCACCCTTCTGCCACGCGTCCGACAGGGCGACGACGTGATCGATCTGCACCGCCGACGACGTGTCGACGCCGCGCCGGAAGTAGATCTCCCGCCCCGTGTACGGGTCGTACAGGGTCCCCGCCTCGACGGTGCACTCCTTCGTCACCGGCGCCAGCTTGATGTTCACGAGATCCCGCTTCAGGACGTCGTTGCGCGTGTCGCAGCCGTTGCGCCCGCCCGCGACGGTCACGTCGTCGGTCCACGCCGGCCCGAACAGGGCGCGGTCGTAACCGCCGGACGGGTCCGGTTCCCGCACGGCGAGGCTCTTCAGCAGTTCGACCGCCTCGGCGGCGGCGGCCGACGACGGGGCCGGCGCGGGCGCCGACGTGGACCCGCCGGGACCCGCCTCGTCGCCGCCGTACGTCTGCTGGAGGACGACGAACGCGACGAAGGCGAGCACGTAGGCGAGCAACCACAACCAGCGCCGGCGGCCGGCGGAGTTCGCCGCGGCCACTACTGCGCGAGCGGCGGCATCTTCACGACCTGTCCCGCGTAGGACAGGCCGGCGCCGAAGGCGAGCAGCAGGGCGAGCCCACCCGGCTGGACCTGACCGGTGCGCAGCATCTTCTCCATCGCGAGGGGGATGGAGGCGGCGGAGGTGTTGCCCGTCTCGATGATGTCGTCGGCGACGGCGACCGTCTCCGGCAGGTCGAGCTGGCGGACGATGACGTCGTTGATGCGCAGGTTGGCCTGGTGCGGGACGAACGCGTCGAGGGCGGCGAGCTCGACATCGGCCTTGTCGGCGATCTGCCGGGCGATCTTGCCCATCTCGAAGGCCGCCCAGCGGAACACCGCGGTGCCCTCCATGATGATCCAGGGCCGCTTCTGATCGGGGTTGTTCGCGAAGTTCACCCAGTCGGGTTCCTGGCGGATGGCGTCGGCCTGCGAGCCGTCCGATCCCCACACGGTGGGGCCGATGCCCACCTCGTCGGACGGGCCGACGACCACGGCGCCGGCGCCGTCGCCGAAGATGAACCGCACCGAGCGATCGGTGGGCTCGGTGGTGTCGCTCATCCGCTCGACGCCGATGACGAGCGCGTAGTCCTCGGTGCCCGCGCGCACCAGGTCGGAGGCGACGCCGAGGGCGTAGCAGAACCCGGCGCAGCCGGCGGAGATGTCGAGGGCGGCGGCGCCGCCGGTGCCGAGGGTGTCGGCGACCAGCGCGGCGGACTGCGGGGTCTGGTACGGGTAGGTCGAGGTCGCCACGATGACGGCACCGAGCCGGTCGCCGGTGATGCCGGCGGCCTCGAGCGCCTTGCGGCCCGCGGAGATCGCCATGTCGAGGACGGTCTCGCCGGTGTCCTCCGCGAAGCGCCGCTCCTTGATGCCGGACCGGGACTGGATCCACTCGTCGCTCGAGTCGATCTGCTGACAGATCTCGTGGTTGGTCACGATCCGCTCGGGGCGGTGCACGCCCAGCCCGAGCAGTGCGGTGTTCCGCAGCGGGGCGGGACCGGCGATCTGTGCACCCATCAGGCGAACTCCTCTTCTTCGTGCACTGGCTGTCAGTGCATCGCGTTCCTGACACGGTAACGCGCGCGCGAATCGTAGCGGAGCCGACCCGTCGGCCACGGCCCTTGCGCGCGGGCCGCCGGGACACGCCGACGGGCCCGGGACCGCGTGTGACTACCGTCACCTCCTGTTACCGTCCGTGGTCGTGCACACACGTAATGGGGGTTACCGACGTGCTTCCGCCCGCCTCGGAGTCCTTGCGCTGACCTGTGCCGCCGTGACGGTGGTTCCGTTCGCGGGCACCGTTGCAGCGAACCCGAACGCGATCAATCCCATCCCGGGACTCAACGGGGTCAACGGCCTGCCGGAGTTGCGCGGCCGCACCCAGGTCGTGGCGCAGCAGACCGGGATGCTCAGCACCAACCGCACGCAGGACATGAACGTGCTCGGCACCGACCTCGGCGTCATGTGGGACAACGGCCGCGGCCAGGTGCTGACCGCGTTCGGCGACACGGCGGGCCTCGGGCTGCCCAACCTTCTCTCGGGCAGCATCTGGGCCTGGCGCAGCAGCGCGCTGTTCCGCAGCTCGGACCGCAACCTCACGGACGGGATGACGTTCGACAGCGCGGCCCGCGACTTCTTCGGTCAGGCGAAGGAACTCGTGCCGAGCCCGAAGATCCCGTTCGTGGAGATCAGCCGGATCCCCACCGCGGGGATCGCCGTCGGCGACACCCAGTTCCTGAGCTTGATGTCGGTGAAGAACTGGGGGCACGCCGGCTCGTGGGAGACCAACTTCTCGGGGCTGGCCTTCTCCCACGACAACGGGGAGAACTGGACGGTGGCGCCGCAGACCGAGCGGCCGAGCGCCGGCGGGAACCGGAACTTTCAGATGGGCGCCTTCGTCCGGCACGGTGGGTTCGTCTATCAGTACGGAACGCCGCCCGGTCGCGGCGGCCTGGTGCACCTGGCGCGCGTGCCGGAACTGCAGATGCTCGATCTCGCGGCGTACGAGTACTGGGACGGCGGCGCGTGGGTGCGCGACGTGAATGCGGCCCGCCCGGTGATGGCGGGCGGCGCGGCCGAGCTGTCGGTGCAGTGGAACGACTACCTCGGGCAGTTCGTGCTGCTGACCACCGACGGCCACAACTCCGTGGTGCTGCGCCGCGCCCCGTCGCCCACCGGCCCGTGGAGCGCGCCGGAGGTCGTCGTCGACACCCGGGAACTGCCGACGGCGTACGGCGCGTACATCCACCCGTGGTCGTCGGGTCCGGACCTGTACTTCCTCACGACCGTGCACCAGAACTACAACGTGCTGCTGCTGCGCACCACGCTCCACCCCTGACCGGCGCGGCGTCCGGGCTACCGTGCGTCCATGGACGCACAGGAGTGGGATGCGCGGTATGCGGAGAGCGAGACGGTTTGGGGATCGCCGCCGAACCCGGTGATCGTCGAGTTCGCGACGTCGCTGCCGCGCGGCCGGGCACTGGATCTGGGGTGCGGCGAGGGCCGGCACTCGCTCTGGCTGGCCACGCGCGGCTGGGAGGTGACCGGCGTCGACTTCTCCCGGGTGGCGGTGGACAAGGCCCGGGCGATCGCGGCGCAGGCGCCGCGACGGGTGCGTGAGCGCCTGACGTACGCGTGCGCCGACGTGACCGGGGTCACCTTCGACGCCGAATATGATCTCGTCCTCTCCGCCTATCTCCATTTCCCTCCGCCACAGCGACGAGCATTGATCGACAATGCGATCGCGGCCCTGAAACCTGATGGAATCCTCATATTTCTGGGGCACGATTCGACCAATCCCACCGAGGGCGTCGGGGGCCCTCGCGATCCCGAGATCCTCTACACACCAACGGATCTCGTCGAGGAAATGCACGACCGGCTGGATATCCGGACCGCCGAGCGGAGAATGCGGGAAACGGACGCAGGAATGGCGATCGACGCGTTGGTCGTGGCACGCAAACCGACCCTTGGCAGTTAGTTGCCCGGCGGGTAACATGGGCGGATGTTACCGACGAGTAATAACTTGGGCGGTACTCGAACACTGCTTGACCGCACCATCTCACTGGGAGTAGCGCAGACATGGGCCATTACAAGAGCAACCTCCGGGATCTGGAGTTCAACCTCTTCGAGGTGCTGAAGATTCAGACGCTCCTCGAGGCCGGCAAGTTCGGTGACCTCGACGAGGAGACCTCTCGTGGCATTCTGGCCGAGGTGAAGACCCTCACCGAGGGCCCCGCGGCGGAGTCGTTCGCCGAAACCGACCGCACCCCCCCGGTCTTCGATCCCGAGACCCACTCGGTCTCGCTGCCCGAAGGCTTCAAGAAGGCGTTCAACTCCTGGTACGAGGCCGGCTACTGGTCCATGGGCCTCGAGGAGGAGATCGGCGGAACGCCGGCGCCGCGCGCCCTGAGCTGGGCCGTCAACGAGATGATGCTCGGCGCCCAGCCGGCCGCCTTCATGTACGCCGCCGGTCCGTCCTTCGCCGGGGTGCTCCACGCCAACGGCACCGACGAGCAGAAGAAGTGGGCCGCGACCATCGTCGAACGCGGCTGGGGTGCCACCATGGTGCTGACCGAGCCCGATGCCGGTTCCGACGTCGGCGCCGGCCGCACCAAGGCGATCAAGCAGGACGACGGCTCCTGGCACATCGAGGGCGTCAAGCGGTTCATCACCTCCGCCGACTCCGACGATCTGTTCGAGAACATCTTCCACCTCGTCCTCGCCCGCCCCGAAGGCGCCGGCCCCGGTACCAAGGGCCTGTCGCTGTTCTTCGTCCCCAAGTTCCACTTCGACTTCGAGAAGAACGAGATGGGCGAGCGCAACGGCGTGTTCGTCACCAACGTCGAGCACAAGATGGGCCTGAAGGCGTCCGCCACCTGCGAGGTCACCTTCGGCGGCCACGGCGTGCCCGCCCAGGGCTGGCTCGTCGGCGAGGTCCACGACGGCATCGCCCAGATGTTCGACGTCATCGAGCACGCTCGCATGATGGTGGGCACCAAGGCCATCGCCACCCTCTCCACCGGCTACCTCAACGCCCTGGCCTACGCCAAGGAACGCGTCCAGGGCGCCGACCTGACCCAGATGACCGACAAGACCGCCCCCCGGGTCACCATCACCCACCACCCGGACGTGCGGCGCGCCCTGGCCATGCAGAAGGCCTACGCCGAGGGCCTGCGCGCGGTCTACCTCTACACCGCCGCCCACCAGGACGACGTCGTCGCCGAGCAGGTCTCCGGCGCCGACCACGAGCTGGCGCACCGCGTCAACGACCTGCTGCTGCCCATCGTCAAGGGCGTCGGCTCCGAGCGCGCCTACCAGTACCTGACCGACTCGCTGCAGACCCTCGGCGGCTCCGGCTTCCTGCAGGACTACCCGATCGAGCAGTACATCCGCGACGCGAAGATCGACTCCCTCTACGAGGGCACCACCGCCATCCAGGCGCAGGACTTCTTCTTCCGCAAGATTGCCCGCGACCGCGGCGTCGCCCTCGCCCACCTCTCCGGCCAGATCCAGAAGTTCCTCGCCTCCGACAGCGCCGACGAGCGCCTCAAGTCCGAGCGGGCCCTGCTCGCCACAGCCCTCGAGGACGTCCAGGCCATGACCGCCACCCTGACCGGCTACCTCATGGGTGCCCAGGAACAGCCGACCGAGCTGTACAAGGTGGGTCTGGGCTCGGTGCGGTTCCTGCTCGCCTTCGGTGACCTGCTCATCGGCTGGCGCCTGCTCGAGCAGGCCGAGATCGCCCTCGCGGCCCTCGACGCCGGCCCGGATGCCAAGGACAAGGCGTTCTACGAGGGCAAGGTCGCCATCGCCGGCTTCTTCGCCAAGAACGTCCTGCCCGAGCTGACCGCCGTGCGCGGCATCGTCGCGAACGTCGACCTCGACATCATGGAGCTCGACGAAGCGGCCTTCTGAGCCGTGGCACGTGGCCGCGGCAGGTGGCCGCGGCAGGTGAGCGAATGTATCGTCCGCTACCGCTGAGGAGCTGAACGATACATTCGCTCGGCCCGGCCCGGCCCGGATCCGAGTGAGTAGGTAGTACACAGTACTGTGCCCTCCCGTTTCGTAACGGGAGGGCACAGTCGTGTGCAGGCTGGTTCCGCGCTACGGCGTGCCGGTCTGCGACGTTCCCGCGGGGGCCGCGGCCGGCGCATCCCCGGATTCGTCCGGGGCACTCGGGGCGGGCTGCGGGGTCGTCGTCACGGCCGGACGCGCGCCGGCGGGTTCCTCCGCGCCCCCTCCGGGCGTCTCCGCCTCCCCGGGCGCCGGCTGCGCCGGCACGGCCGGTGCCGCCTCCGGCGCGGGCTCCGGCTCGGCGCTGACGCAGCGCACCACGGGCACCGGGTCGTAGCGGACCGTGCGAGTGGTGCTCGAGATCTGCCGGCCGGTGGCCGCGTCGGTGATGATGCGGGTGTCGCTCACGGTGAAGCCCTGCGCGCCGCTCGACGGGATGCACCCCGGCCCGGCCGGCAGGGTGATCGTGTTCGGCGCCGTGAAGTTCGTGCGGGAACCGGTCACGGATTCGACGTCCACGGTCTTGGTACCCCAGATCCGCACCGTGATGTCCGACGACGTGCCGATCGCCTGGATCAGCACCCCGGTGTCGAACGGATTGCGGAACTTCAGGTCGATCGCGCCCTCGAAGACCGTCGCCTCCCGGGCCGCCGGGTACCGCGAGATGTAGTAGCTGTGCTCGGTGTGCTCGACGTCCTCCATGCCTGCGAAGTACGTCGCGTTGTACAGGGTGGTCGCGAGCTGGCTGATGCCGCCGCCCACCGCCTTGGACGGCCGCCCGTTGTTGATGATGCCGGACTCGACGTACCCCTGCGCCGCGCCGCGCGGGCCGGTGTAGCCGTTGAGCGAGAACGTCTCCCCCGGCTTGACCAGCGCACCGTTGATCTCCGAGGCCGCCAGGCGGATGTTCACGCCCGAGGCGTACTCGAAACCCCCTGTGGTGAACTCGCCGATAACCTCGCGGATGCCCAGCTTCTCGGCGGCCTCCGTGGTCAGCTTGGGAGCGACCGGCTTGTACACGGCATCGGTCACCCGCTCGCCCGGCGCGGCCAGCAGCTGCGGCAGCGATTCGAGGCTGACCGCCCAGTCGACGAGCTCGCCGTCGACCGACGGGATCACCGTCGGGCCACCGCCCTCGAGCACGATCCGGGCATCTTTCGGCTCCACCTCGGTCGCGGCCAGTTGCGGCCGGAGGATCTCGGTCGCGGCCTCGATCCCGTACTGCGGGGTCAGTCCCCCGTTGCCGTCGGGCACGAAGGTCAGCACGGCGCCGACACGGTCGCTGGGCAGGGTCGCGACGGCCCCGTCGCGACCGCGCACCGTCACGTCGGCTGCGACAGCGGGGTCCGCGACGTCTCGCAGTGCGCGTTCGAGTCCCTCGGGCGTGACCGTCACCTCGACCGTCTCGACGGGGAACGCGACGTCGCCGAACGCCCAGCGCTCGGCGAACAGGTCTGCGGAGGCCTCCGCATCGAGCGTCTGCCCGGGCAGCGGCGGCACGGGCACCGGGGTCGCCCCGTCGAACACGAGGTTGCCCTCCCGTGGCGGCCGGTCGGCGACCGCGCGGACGCCGCCGATCGCCGCCGACAGCGCGGCGTCGTCACGCGTCGACACGACGCCGATCTCGTTGCCGCCGCCGAAGAACGACACCACGCGGGTGATCGGGTCGAGCGGCTGCGATCCGATGCGGTCGAGGGTGTGCTCCCAGTCGACGTCCAGACCCGCCTGCGCCGGCACGATCTGCGCGGTCACGTCGCCCGCCGTGACGGTCACGGGCTCGTCGACGCGCGGCCCGAGTTCGGTCCGCAGGATCTGTTCCGCCTCCGGGACCGACCGCCCGCCGATCTCGATACCGGCGACGGTGACGCCGCGCGGCACGTTGCCCGACGAGACGGCGAGGTCGCCGACGTAGAGGGCGGCGAGCACGGCGGCGACGCCACCGACCACCAGCGCGATGCGACGCCAGGGCGGACCGCCGGCGCGACCGGGTCCGGCCTGCGCCGGCGCGGCCGGTGGCGGTCCGGCCGGGGGTGGTCCGGCCGGGGGTGGTCCGGCCGGGGTGCCGGACTCGGGGGGTACGGTCGCCGGCCGAGGGACCGCTTTCTGCTCGGTGGCCGGCTCCTGGGAGGCGTCGTCCGACAGGGTGGGGATGACCTCGGTCTCGACGTCGGCGTCGGTGCGGCCGGACGCCGGCTCGACGACGGGCAGCACGGCAGTGGGCGCCTCCCAGGGCGGCACGTCGGCGTCCGCCGGCGGTTCCGGCTCGGCGTCCGGGACCTGCTCGGATGCCCCGGCAGCGTCGCCGGCGACGGGCTGCGGGGGCGGGGTGGGCTCGGCGCTCGCCACGGGGACGGCCTCCGTCCGATCACCGGCGGCGTCCTGGGGCGTCGCCTCCGGCTCGGGGACGGCGGACCGAACCTCGTCCTGGCCGTCCTCGGGGTCGTTCGTCCCGCTCTTGCCGCTCACCCATGTCCTTTCACCGGGGTGCGCCCCGGATCGGGCGCACCACTCGGTATCCAGCCTAATGTCGGATTCCCAGCGCCCCGAGCCGATGGGCGGTCCGAGCCCCCGCGGAGAAGCGAAAGACCTCGCGCTGCCGCCAGGTCGGGGGTCAGGCAGCAACGCGAGGTCGACTGGTTTATCGGCGGCCCCGCCGGGGCGTTACAGACTTCCGGGATTTTTTCCGGACGGGGCCGCCGGGGTCGGCTCAGGCCTCGAGGATGGCGGTCACACCCTGCCCACCTGCGGCGCAGATGGAGATGAGGCCCCGCACGGGCTTGCCGGTCTCCTGCCGCTTCTCATGCAGCATCTTCGCCAGGGACGCGACGATGCGGCCACCCGTCGCGGCGAACGGGTGCCCGGCCGCCAGCGACGAGCCGTTGACGTTGAGCTTGCTGCGGTCGATGGACCCGAGCGGAGCGTCCAGGCCGAGCCGGCCCTTGCAGTACTCCTCCGACTCGAACGCCTGGAGCGTGGCCAGGACGACGGAGGCGAACGCCTCGTGGATCTCGTAGAAGTCGAAGTCCTGCAGCGTCAGGCCGTTGCGCTTCAGCAGCCGCGGGATCGCGTAGGTGGGGGCCATGAGCAGGCCATCGCCACCGTGGACGTAGTCGACGGCCGCGGTTTCCGAGTCCACGAGGTAGGCGAGCACGGGCAGCCTGCGCTCCGCAGCCCACTCCTCCGAGGACAGCAGCGCCGCCGACGCACCGTCGGTGAGCGGGGTCGAATTGCCCGCGGTCATGGTGGCGCCGCCGAGCTCGACGCCGAACACCGGCTTCAGGCCGGAGAGCTTCTCGACCGTCGAGTCCGGGCGCAGGTTGTCGTCGCGGGTGAGGCCGAGGAACGGGGTGACGAGGTCGTCGAAGAAGCCACGGTCGTAGGCGGCGGCCATGTTGCGGTGGCTCGCGGCGGCCAGCTCGTCCTGAGCCTCCCGGGCGATGCCGAACTCCTTGGCGGTGATCGCCGCGTGCTCGCCCATCGACAGACCGGTGCGGGGCTCGCCGTTGCGGGGGATCTCGATGCCGAGCATCGACGGCCGGACCTGGCCGAGCAGCTTGACGCGGTCGCCGGTCGAGCGGGCCCGGTTGAGGGAGAGCAGGAACTCGCGCAGCTCGTTGTTGACGCCGATGGGGGCATCGGAGGTGGTGTCGACACCGCCGCCGATGCCGGCCTCGATACGGCCGGCGGCGACGGCGTCACCGACGGAGATGATCGACTGCAGGCCGGTGCCGCAGGCCTGCTGCAGGTCCCAGGCGGGGGTGTGCGGGTTCAGCGCGCTGCCGAGTACGCACTCGCGGATCAGGTTGAAGTCGCGGCTGTGCTTGAGGACGGCCCCGCCGACGACGGCACCGAGCCGCTCTCCCTGGAGGTTGAACCGGCTCACCAGCCCGTCGAGCGTGGCGGTGAACATGTCCTGGTTCGACGCACGGGCGTACGTGCGGTCCGACCGGGCGAAGGGGATCCGGTTGCCGCCGAGGATTGCGACACGGCGCAGCTGCGTGGAACGAGCGGTGGTGGTCACTGACGTCTCCCGGGATGCTGGTGGATACAGACTCTGGCTACTATTCTTACTCGCGAGTAAGTTCGTTGTCGACACCACACCGTCGGCCCCTCCCGACAATACCGACGTCCGAACCAGAGAAGGTGGAATCGTGGCTGAAACCAAGAGCGCCCCCGGCCTCTATGCCCAGTTGATCGGGTCCGCGCCCGGAGCATTCCTCGCCAAACAGTTCGGCCTGCCGAAGCCGGAGAAGTTGCGCCGGTACGAGCCGGGTCAGCCACCGCTGGCCGGCCCGCTGCTCGTCGGGGGCAACGGCCGCCTCGTCGAACCGATCCGCACTCTGCTGTCCGACTACCCGTTCGCCGATCCCGCCGACACCGGGTACGGGGCGCTCGTCTTCGACGCGACCGGCATCACGGACGTCGCGGGCCTCGAGCAGCTGTTCACCTTCTTCCAGCCCGCGATCAAGGGGCTCGGCCCGAGCGGGCGCGTCGTGGTGCTCGGCACCACCCCGGAGGAAGCCTCCTCCGTGGACGAGCGCATCGCCCAGCGCGCGCTCGAAGGCTTCACCCGCAGCGTCGGCAAGGAACTGCGCCGCGGCGCGACGGCCCAGCTGGTGTACGTCTCCCCCGACGCCGCCACCGGCCTGTCCGGCCTCGAATCCACGCTGCGCTTCCTGCTGTCCGCGAAGTCCGCGTTCGTCTCCGGTCAGGTGATCCGCGTCGGTGCCGGCGACGCGACGGCCCCCGAGTCGTGGGAGCGCCCGCTCGCCGGGAAGGTCGCCGTCGTCACCGGCGCGGCCCGCGGCATCGGCGCCACGATCGCCAAGGTACTCGCCCGCGACGGCGCGCACGTCGTCTGCGCGGACATCCCCGCGGCCGGCGACGCCCTGTCACAGACCGCGAACAAGGTCGGCGGCGTCTCCCTCGCCCTGGACGTCACCGCCCCGGACGCGGGCGACAGGCTCGCCGAGTACCTGCTCGAGCGGCACGGCGGCGCCGACATCATCGTCCACAACGCCGGCATCACCCGCGACAAGCTGCTCGCCAACATGGATGCCGCGCGGTGGAACGCCGTCATGGCCGTGAATCTGCTCGCCCCCCAGAAGATCACCGAGAAGCTGGTCGAGAAGGGCGCGCTGAAGGAGGGCGGCCGCGTGGTCGACGTGTCGTCGATCGCCGGCATCGCCGGCAACCGCGGCCAGACCAACTACGGCGCGTCCAAGGCGGGTGTCATCGGCATGGTGCAGGCCACCGCGCCCGTGCTGGCCGAGAAGAACATCACCATCAACGCCGTCGCACCCGGCTTCATCGAGACGGCCATGACCGCAGCGATCCCGGTGGCCACCCGCGAGGCCGGTCGCCTCATGAGTTCGCTGCAGCAGGGCGGGCAGACCGTCGACGTCGCCGAGACCGTCGCCTGGTTCGCCAGCCCGGCGTCGAGCGCGGTCACCGGCCAGGTCGTGCGCGTGTGCGGCCAGTCCATGCTGGGGGCATGATGGCTGTCGTCGAACTCTCCTCGCGCCCTTCGACTCTCGACGTCTACGCGCGGGCGGCTCTCTCAGCGCTGCCCGTCGTGGGCGCCTCGGGCGACCGCCTGCCCGACGACACCCTCGTGCTGCGCGGCCTGCGCGTCGACCCGGACAACCTGGCCGAGTACACGAAGGTGTGCGGACTGCGCTTCGGCGACACGCTGCCGCTGACGTACCCGTTCACGCTGACGTTCCCCGTCGTGATGAAGCTGATGGTGTCGAAGGGCTTTCCCTTCGCCGCCGTCGGTTCCGTCCACGCCGAGAACGTGATCGAGCAGTTGCGGCCCGTGTCCGTGACCGAGCCGCTGGATCTGAGGGTGCATGCCGAGAACCTGCGGGAGCACCGCAAGGGCCTGCTCGTCGACCTGGTGAGCGAGATCAGCGTCGGCCGGGAGCTGGTGTGGCGGCAGACGTCGTCGTTCCTGCACCAGCAGCGCACCTCGCTGTCGGACCAGCCGAAGCCCGAACCGAAGGCCGAGGAGATCCCTCCGGTGCCGACGTCGACGCTGCGGGTGGACCAGAAGACGATCGACCGCTACGCATCGGTCTCGGGTGACCGCAACCCGATCCACGTCTCGCGGCTCGGCGCCAAGGCGTTCGGGTTCCCGAAGCCCATCGCGCACGGCATGTGGAGCGCGGCCGCGGCGCTGCGGGCCGTGGAGGGCCGCATCCCGTCGCACGCGACGTACTCGGTCCGGTTCGGCAAGCCGGTCTTGTTGCCCGCGACCGTGAACCTGTACGCCGCGCGCGCCGCCGACGGCTGGGACCTGGCGCTGCGCCACCCGAAGAAGGGCTACCCGCACCTCACCGCCACCCTGCGCTGAGAGCGGCTACGCCGCAATCGCTCCGAGCGAATGTATCGTCGACTCCCACTGAGGAGATCAACGATAC